>CAMWUD010000127.1 GCA_947177365.1 uncultured Porphyromonadaceae bacterium
AGATGCAAAAAAGATGCAATCAAAAGGTAACTTTTCTCTCCGGACTTTGCATTTCCTGTCGAACTGACTTTTTAATTTGATTAATACTTTTATTTCCTGATACAGAGCTATCTGTTATAAATACCATCGCCTCGGCCATTCTTTGGCGCTTTTTTCCGTACTCCTCAGTCACAGTGCAAAGGCACTGCTCCATCGTCGTCCGAAAAAAATCACTCAAAGACTGACCGCCCTGGCGTTAACATTTATTGTCGAACCGGCTCTTAATATCATAGTTAGTTATGATTTATGGTTTCGAGGAAAGTCACCATGACTTTCACCTGCAAAATTAGTCTGTATCCGGGCAAGAATTTTGCACATCTAAACTAAAAATATCTAAATTTAGAAAAAAAATCACCCCGGCCAGAATTTCAGCCGGGGTGCAATGGGATGATAGCCGTGAGTGTGATCAGACTTGTTTATTTTCAAGCATCAGCTCGTATATCTGACGGGTGTCTTCGGCCGTGAGTTTATAATAGCCGCCAATTTTCTCGCCTTTGTTCTCGTGGAGTTTGCGTACCATAGTGTCGATATCGGGGTCAGCTATGCCCAGCTGCTTGAAATTCACCGGCATACGCAGCACGGCGCTGAAGAATGCGCGTATTGAGGCCACAGCCTCGATGGCTGCGGTGCGGTCATCGGAAGCCTCGACTCCGAATACCCTACGGCCCAGCTGAGCCACCTTTGATGGCTTGTGGTGAGCCATAAAAGCCAGCCATGCCGGGAACACCACCGCCAGACCGGCTCCGTGCGGCACATCGTACAGTGCCGAAATCTCATGCTCCATGGCATGTGAGGTCCAGTCCTCGCGGCGTCCGGTTCCGATGATACCGTTATGGGCGAGCGTGCCGGCCCATTCTACGTTGGCGCGGGCCTGATAGTCGGTAGGGTCGGCCATGGCCTTTGGAGCTTCGGCGATAAGCGCCATAAGCAGACCTTCGGCCAGACGGTCGGTGACTTCCACTCGCGGAGTTGTGGAGAAATAGCGTTCCATGATATGCGACATCATATCCACCACACCCACAGCGGTCTGGTATGCCGTAAGAGTGAAAGTAAACTCCGGATTCATGACGGCGAAGCGCGGTTTCAGGATGCTGTCGGTGCGCAGGCTAAGCTTGCGCATGCCGTCGGTGCGGGTAATCACCGAATTGCCAGAGCCCTCGCTGCCCGCGCCCGGAATGGTAAGCACCACACCTACAGGCAGCGCTTCCTTGACTGTAGCTTTCCCGCAGAAAAAATCCCAGAAATCGCCTTGATAAGGAGTTCCGGCTGCTATGGCTTTGGCGGTATCGATCACCGAGCCGCCGCCCACGGCGAGCAGTCCGTCGCAGTGTCGTTCGCGGCAGATGCGTATGCCTTCGTACACAAGGTCGTCGTTCGGATTGGGTTTTACGCCCGGAAGTTCGGCGTATTCAATACCGATACTGTCAAGCGACATTTTGACACGTTCGAGCAAACCGTTGGTCTTTACGTACTTGCTGCCGTATACAATAAGCACTTTCTTCACTCCCATAAGGAATGTGAGCATGCCTGTCTTCTCCTCGGCTCCACGTCCGAATTCGTATAATGTGGGATTATATAGGGTAAAGTTTTCCATTGTTACTCCTTATAAAATAAATAGTTGATGTCTTTAAAACATCCGCGTGGGCAAGATGTTCGGATTTCCCGCTGTCAAATTTAACAAGAAATCCAGAAATATGAAATATGCGGCGGCAGTTATCGTTGAAATTCTGTTATTATTACGTAACTTTGCAGATTATGAAGAAAACTCAGATTATACAGAATATAAAGGAGCGGCTCGGAATCAGTTCGCTCAACGAACTCCAGACTGCCGCCATGGCCTGTGAACGACGCTCGATGATTATCCTCGCCCCCACCGGAAGCGGCAAGACCGTGGCTTTCGCCATACCCTTGCTCAACGCTCTCGGCGAGGCTGGCGGCGGCATTCGCGGACTGGTGCTGGCGCCTACCCGTGAACTTGTGCTCCAGATAGCGGAAGTCATCAGGAAGGCAGGCGCCGGCTACCGTACGGTGGCCCTCTATGGCGGACACAGTTTTGAAGAAGAAGTGAAATCGCTGTCGGTCACGCCCGACATTGTGGTGGCTACACCGGGCCGCCTGCTCGACCATATCCAGCGTGGCACCGTGATTGCCTCTACGGTGAAAGCTCTTGTCGTCGACGAATACGACAAGGCACTTGAGCTTGGATTCCTCGGACAGATGAGTAAAATCGGCCGTCGCCTCGGCCGCCTGCGCCTAACGGTCGTGACTTCGGCCACAGCTCTGGCCGAACTGCCCGACTTCATCGACCTCCGCGATGCCGAGACAATAGATTTCCGGGAAAACAGCGGTCTTAACAGTGGCAAGGTGCATGTGGCACGTATTGAGGCGCCCTCGCGCGACAAACTCGATACGCTTGTCGACCTGCTGCATGTCATGCCCGATGATGCCCGTGTGCTGGTGTTTGTCAACCACCGCGACAGTGCGGAGCGTGTCTATGAGCGTCTCCGACGCGAAGGCGCTCCCGCCGGACTCTATCATGGTGGCCTCCAGCAGCAGGAACGCGAAATGGCACTGGCCTTGTTTGCCAACGGCTCCACTCCGGTATTGGTCACTACCGATCTGGCGTCGCGAGGTCTTGATATCGACAATGTCGCCGCCGTCGTGCATTATCATATGCCTCCGAGTGCTGAGAACTGGACTCACCGCAATGGCCGAACGGCCCGCATGGGAGCCGACGGCAGTGTGTATGTGATTACTTCCGAGGCCGACAATATACCCGACTATGTGGTGTGGCAGACTGAGTATATGCCACAGCCTGACTCAGGCCACCGCTTCGCGCGCGCCTGGCGCACGCTGTATTTTTCAGCGGGAAAAAAAGATAAGATTTCGCGCGGAGATATTGCCGGATTCCTGATGCAGCAGGGCGGACTCATGCGTGAGCAGCTTGGCAAAATCGACCTTGGCGAACATTATGCGCTTGCCGCTGTCGACGCAACGCTTGCCAGCGCTGTTCTGGCCAAGGTGGCTCAGCTCAAAATCAAGAATAAGAAAGTGAAGATTTCGCTGGTCTGAAATCAGTCCGGTTTTGAGTACTCTTTCGGCATCACGGGCTTGTCATCGCGACAGCCCCGTGATGCTCATCAAGAGTGGCAGAAAATAAGAATATGTTATATAGAGTCTATTGACAGAAAAAACAACCCGCAGAGCCTTACGGTTCTACGGGTTATATTTTATGGTTCCGTGATATAGCGGAGCCAATGGAAGGCATTACAGCATCCCGGCCTATAGTCCCGTAGGCGGCAAGTTGAGAAGTTCGACAGGGAGGTCTTCTGACTTGCTCCGGGCCAATGCGCGCCTTCTCGAATTGTGTTCAATGGCTTTGCGCGGCCTGCTACGCCACCGGGGCGTGGAACTTACAGCAGCGGGTACTGTTCCGGACTTTCACCGGATTCCCTTTTCCTGTCGGGTGCAAAGGTAGCTATAATTCCTCAATAATGCAAAATATTTTCCTTACTTTCTGAACAGGCGGAAGAATTCACCGAGCCAAAGCACTATGGAAGTGCTGCCGATGATAATCAGCCAGTCGCTAAGTTTCAGCGGTGTCACATTGAAGAACTCTCCGCCGATGCTCACAATCACTATCTGACCTATGAGAATGGCAAGTGCAATCAGCACGAAGCCGCCGGCTCCCTTGAAGTGGAATGCGCTGCGGCCGGTCTCGAACGCACGGGCATTGAACATGTTCCAGAACTGCAGGAACACGAATATGGTGAAGAACAGCGACAGCTCATAGGGCGACAGTTCGGGTCTGGAACTGCTGTCGAACACAGCTGTGCCTATCTGGGTCAGAGAGGTGATTTCGGTGTGCTGGAAGTAATAGAGCAGGCCGAGAAGGAGCAGGAAGAAGAATCCGCCCACGCCTACGATTGACTTCCACATCGGACGGTTGATGATGAATGCCGAACGGCTGCGTGGCTTTTCGTGCATCACCGACTGAGATGGCGGCAGCGAGGCAAGCGCCATGGCGGCAAAAGTATCCATAATCAGGTTTACCCAGAGCATCTGTGTCACTGTCAGCGGCGACTGCATGCCCATGAAGGCTCCGAAAAGCACTATCAGACAGGCGGCCACGTTGACGGTCATCTGGAAGAGGATAAAACGCTGTATGTTCTGGTAGAGCGAGCGTCCCCACATCACGGCGCGACCGATCGAAGAGAACGAGTTGTCAACGATGGTGATGTCCGATGCTTCCTTGGCCACGGATGTGCCGTCGCCCATCGACAGGCCTACGTGGGCTGTCTTGAGAGCCGGAGCGTCGTTGGTGCCGTCGCCGGTCACTGCCACAACCTCGTTGTTGGCCTGAAGTGCCTCGACAAGACGCTTTTTGTCCATCGGACGGGCGCGGGCAATGATTTTGAGGTCTTCCACACGTTCTTTGAGCTGCTTGTCGCTCAGGGCATCGAACTCAGGACCGGTGATTATATTGCGTTCACCATCGGCGGAGTCGTTCCACAGGCCGATCTGTCGACCGATTTCCTTGGCAGTGCCGGGGGTGTCGCCGGTGACGATTTTCACCTGGATTCCGGCATCGATCACCTCGCGTACCGCATCCGGCACGTCGGCGCGGACGGGGTCGCTGATGGCAACGATTCCCAGGAAAGTAAGGTCTTTGGCGGCAAGGCGTCCATCGGCGATGGTGCTGTCGCCCGGCTGGATTTCCTTGTAGGCGAAGCCGAGGGTGCGCATGGCCTGGTTCTGGTATTCAAGCAGCTGCGCGTCGATTTCAGCTTTGGACACGCCGGCAGTGTCGCCGCACATGCCGAAGACGATTTCCGGCGCACCCTTCACATAGAGCAGCGTACGTCCTGTGGCAGACTTCACCACCGTGGCCATGTATTTGCGCTCGGTGCTGAAGGGCAGTTCCTCCAGACGGGTGGCACCTTCGCGAAGTTTCTGATAGTCGGCTCCGCGTTCTCTGAGCCAGAGCAGCAGTGCACCCTCGGTAGGATTGCCGAGTACCTCCGGTTTGTTTCCGGCGAGGTCGAGCTGTGCCGTGGAGTTGACAGCAATGCCCTCGTAGAGGACTTCATCCGAGGGTTCTCCGAAGAAGTTGGTCTTGTAGACCTGCATCTGGTTCTGGGTCAGCGTGCCGGTCTTGTCGGTGCAGATCACGGTAGTTGCACCCATGGTCTCGCAGGCATGCATCTTGCGCACCAGGTTGTTGGTCTTGAGCATGCGGCGCATGGAGTAGGCCAGAGAAAGAGTCACGGCCATAGGCAGGCCTTCCGGCACAGCCACCACCACGAGAGTCACGGCCACCATCAGCGTCTGCAGCAGATAGGCCAGGAACGGAATCCAGTCGAACACCGGATTGTTGATGAAATACATAATCACGCGTCCGACGATGATGGCGATAGCGAAGCCGTAGGAGATTTTCGTGATCAGGTCGCCGAGTCCGTCGAGCTGTTCGTTGAGCGGAGTCTTGACGCTGTCGTCGATCTGAGCTGCCTCGAATACCTTGCCGTTCTCGGTCTTGTCGCCTACGGCGAACACGCGCATCACGCCGTGGCCTTCCATTACCTTGGTGCCGCGCATGGCATGGTCGGAGGGGAAGGTGGCGTCTTTGTCGAACTGCGCCGGGTCGGTGGTCTTGTGGCAAATCGGTTCGCCGGTCAGAGTCGACTCGTCGATGTTGAGCGACACTGCTTCGAGCAGTTCGCCGTCGGCCGGAACTTCGTTGCCGGTATTGAGGATTACGATGTCGCCGACAACGATGTCTTTGCGCGGTACCTGCATGGCATGGCCGTTGCGGATTACCTGCACCGGTTCGTCGTCGTTGACCTGATTGAGCAGAGAGAATTCCTTGTCGGCTTTCAGTTCGAATATGAAAGCCAGACCGGTGGCCAGCAGAATGGCAATGAAAATGCCGACAGGTTCGAAAAATACGCCTGCACCTTCGTCAAGGCCCCAGAATTCATAGCATGAAATGCCTACCGACAGTACGCCGGCGATAAGCAGAATGATAATCAGCGGGTCTCCGAACTTTTCGAGGAAGCGCATCAGCAGCGATTCCTTCTGAGGCGGAGTCAGGATGTTGGCTCCGTGTTTTTCCCGGCTTTCCGCCACCTGGGTGTCGGTCAGGCCGGTGTAGTGTTTTGTTTGTGACATATGTTGAAGTTTGGGTTTTGTGGCGTTCAGGGATTAAGATATACTTTCCCGGGTCCGGTGACGGCCAGCATGCTGATGCCTTCACCGCCCATGAAATTCTGGAGCGACCATTTTGCTGAAATCCTGCTTTCCGGAATACCTTCCATGGCAAGGAAGTGATTTTCATCGATGCGTATGGTCTGGCCGTATGCCAAGTCCACTGTCACCGGGTCGCCGAAAGCCTGGAGAAATACTGTGGCGTCGCCTTGGACTTTCTGAAGCAGAGCGCCCATGCCGCCCATCAGGCCGGTGATCGACAAGCGGCTGGAGACATCGACCTTGCGGCTCGATGCCACGAACGCGCCTTTGCGGCATATGATTTCGTTTCCGCTCAGTTTGAAATGCACCAGCGAGGAATGGCTGCCGATGGCGAGTTTGGCCGGCCTTGAGCTGCGGTTCCGGAAGTGGATTATGAAGAGCGATTCGCCTGACAGTTTGGCGCCGAGGATTCGGGTGATGCTGTTCCCGGAAAATTCCGTGTCCATGTCGAGCTGGTCATCGATATAGATCAGCGCACCTTTTTCGGCGTAGAACTCCTCGCCCGGGGCAAGCTCTACTTCCAGGTGTTTTACGAAATTGCCTATTAGTTTTACGTTCATGCTTTTGAT
>CAMWUD010000128.1 GCA_947177365.1 uncultured Porphyromonadaceae bacterium
AGATGGTGAGCATAGCTCAGTTGGTTAGAGCGTCGGATTGTGGTTCCGAAGGTCGAGGGTTCGAAACCCTCTGTTCACCCCACACAAGAGAAAAATTGGTTTATGACGGCGTGTTCGTGAGAATCCGCCGTTTTTTTTATCCTCAAATTATTCTAATTAGCCACACCATATAGCATTATGGATAAATCTGAAATCAAGGAGCTGCTCGACTATCATGCAGCGCGTATCAATTCGCCGGAGTTTATTGACGACGACCCTGTGCAGTTTCCCAGAATGTTCACCGATCGGCGCGATGTCGAGATTGCCGCGCTGCTGTCTGCCACTATCGCATGGGGCAAGCGCAGCATGATTATCCGTGACGCACAGCGGATGTTCGCGCTTATGGATATGCAGCCGTATGCGTATGTAATGGAGCAGGGCTATGAGGAACTGCCCCATATGAATATACACCGTACGTTTTTCAGTGAGAATCTTCAGCATTGGCTCAGAGGACTTCGTTCGGTATACAGCGAGTATCCGTCGCTCGACGACTTCGCCCTTTCGGTGGGAGCCGGCCATTCGGAGTATCCTGCGGTGCGTCTTGCCGAGGCGCTCAACGAGCGCCTGTCGATAGCGAACGGTGGCCGTGGCGACAGCCGCTGTCTGCCCTTGAATCTCAACACCACGGCATTGAAGCGGCTCAATATGGCTCTGCGCTGGCTTGTGCGCCGCGATGGCATTGTGGATCTTGGCATATGGAGCAGCATACGAGAAGAGCAGCTGCGGATACCGCTCGATGTGCATGTGATTCGTACTGCCACGCAACTCGGCCTGCTGCGGCGCAAGAGCGCCGACCGCAGGGCTGTCGAAGAGCTGACAGAAGAACTGCGGGCCATGCGTCCGCATGACCCGGTATTCTATGATTATGCGCTTTTTGGCCTTGGGGTAGCCGGAGACAAAGTCATCGACGAACCGGCTGGTTTCTGATTCCGAGTTTTTCAATAAGGTCAGGGCGGTGCAGGCGCAGCAGGCTACGGCGAATGTCGGCCTGCTGATTGCGGTCGTACCAGAAGAAATAGCGGCGCTGGGCAAGCTTTTCCTCGCGGCTTCTGGCGCAGTATACCTTCTGTCCGGTATAAGGATGGTATCCGCTGTAGTAGATTTCAGTGGCCACGGTCATGGGGGTAGGCGTGAAGTCCTGTACCTGTTCGAGATGGAAGTTCAGTTTCTTTGTTTCCACCGCCAGTTCGGCCATGTCGATTTCATGGCATCCGGGATGGCTTGAGATGAAATATGGACTAAGCTGCTTGCGCAGTCCGTGTCGGATGTGGATGCAGTCGACCAGTTTTTTGAAATCATGAAATAGCGAAAACGAAGGCTTGCGCATTACATCCAGGACTTCGTCGGCAGTATGCTCGGGTGCGACTTTGAGGCGCCCGGACACATGGCTGCGGATGAGTTCGTCGATATAAGCCGATGATGCACGGTCGATGTCTTTGTCGCCGCTGCGGTGCATGGCAAGGTCGTAGCGCACGCCGCTTCCAATAAATGACTTTTTGATTTCCGGCAATGCATCGACGGCATGATATATATCAAGCAGTGGCCGGTGGTCGGTGTTCAGGTTGGGGCATACCTGCGGATGCAGGCACGACGGCCGACGGCATGCTGCGCAGGCCTTTCGGTTGCGTCCGGCCATGGCGTACATATTGGCCGACGGTCCTCCGAGGTCGCTGATGTAGCCTTTGAAGTCGGGCATGCGCACCACCTGACGGGCCTCGCGCATTACAGATTCCTTGGAACGCGATGCAATGAATTTGCCCTGATGTGCGGAGATGGTGCAGAACGCGCAGCCTCCGAAACAACCCCGGTGCAGATTTATGCTGTGGCGTATCATGTCGTAGGCCGGAATCTGTTTGCCCTTGTATCTGGGGTGAGGCAGACGTGTATAGGGCAGGTCGAACGATGCATCGATTTCGCCTTGAGTCATGGCCGGATACATAGGATTCACCTTTACAGCCTTGTTGCCGCTAAGCTGCCATAAGGTGCGGCCGCCGTCAAGGCAGTTGCTCTGCTCCTCGACGTGGCGGAAGTTTTCCGACTGCAGCCGTGGGGTCTTCAGGCAGTTTTCATAGCTGTGCAGTATGATGTCGCCGGAGTTTTCAGGCAATGAGTCTTTGTCGAGCAGTACCACAGTCTGACGCAGGTCGGTGAAGTCGGATACTTTCTCGCCGGCATCGAGTCTGCGGGCGATTTCGAGTGTGGTTTTCTCGCCCATGCCGTAGCTGATGATGTCGACAGGTGCATCGGTGATAATCGACGGGCGCAGGCGGTCTTCCCAGTAGTCGTAATGCGACACCCGCCGCAGTGATGCCTCAATGCCGCCGGCAACGATAGGTGTGTCCGGAAACATCTCGCGCAGTATGCGGCTGTATACAATGGTGGGATAGTCGGGGCGCATGCCGTGGCGTCCGCCCGGTGTATAGGCGTCGTCGGAGCGGAGTCGCCTGTTTGCGGTATAGTGGTTTACCATCGAGTCCATGGCGCCGGCCGAAATGCCGAAGAAAAGGCGGGGCTGTCCGAATTTGCGGAAGTCCCGCAGGTCGTCGCGCCAGTTGGGTTGTGGCACGATTGCCACACGGTAGCCGGCGGCTTCAAGGGTGCGCCCGATTACTGCGGCGCCGAACGACGGGTGGTCGACATAGGCATCGCCGCTGAACAGAACCACATCCACGTAGTCCCATCCGCGGGCTTTCATCTCTTTGACCGAAGTCGGGAGCCAGAGTTCCGGCGACAGACGGTTATAGTCAATCTGCTGCATTTTCGATGCTTGCGAGTCTTTGTTCGAGTTTTATGATTTCATCGCGCAGTCGCGCAGCTTCCATGAATTCCATTTCTTTTGCGGCTTTGAGCATATTCTGCCGCAGCATGTTGATGTTGCGCTGAAGTTCCGCCGGATTCATATAAGCCACGACGGGGTCGGCGGCGATGTCGGCCTTATTGCTGAATTCCTCCACATAAGGCATTGACGCGGGCTTGCGGTTCTTTTCTTTGTCGCGAGCTTTATCACGCGCGTTCTGCTGCCGCGAAGGTCTGAAGTCTTCTTCATCGGCTTCACGGCCGATTATAGCGTTGCGGGCCTTTATGATAGCGGCAGGAGTAATGCCGTGGGCCTCGTTGTAGTCCATCTGAAGTTTCCGGCGGCGCTCGGTCTCATCGATTGTAAGCCTCATCGAGTCGGTGATTTTGTCGGCATACATGATTACCTGTCCGTTGAGGTTTCTGGCCGCGCGTCCGACGGTCTGAGTCAGCGAGCGGTGACTTCTGAGAAAACCTTCCTTGTCGGCGTCGAGAATGGCCACGAGCGAAACTTCCGGAAGGTCAAGGCCTTCGCGGAGCAGGTTCACGCCAACGACCACATCGTAGTTTCCGGCCCGCAGGTCGTCGAGAATCTTTATGCGATCCATGGTGTCGACGTCGGAGTGTATGTATGCTGTTTTTATTCCCAGACGCAGGAAATAGTCGTTCAGTTCCTCGGCCATGCGTTTGGTGAGGGTAGTGACAAGCACACGCTCGTCGCGTTCCTTGCGCAGGGTGATTTCTTCCACGAGGTCGTCGATCTGGTTAAGCGACGGACGAACCGAGATAAGAGGGTCGAGCAGTCCGGTGGGGCGTATGAGCTGTTCTACAATCACACCTTCGCTACGCTGCAGCTCATAGTCGGCCGGGGTGGCGCTGACATATATAAGCTGCGGAGTGAGTGCTTCGAATTCCTCGAATTTCAATGGCCTGTTGTCGAGAGCCGCAGGCAGGCGGAAGCCGTACTCCACGAGGTTCTGCTTGCGGGAGAGGTCGCCGCCGTACATGGCGCGTATCTGAGGCATGGTGACATGGCTTTCGTCGATAATAGTGAGAAAGTCCTTTGGGAAGTAGTCGAGCAGGCAGAACGGACGTTCGCCCGGCCGGCGTCCGTCGAAATATCTTGAATAATTCTCAATGCCGGAGCAGTATCCGACCTCCTTGATCATCTCCACGTCGTAGGTGACACGTTCATAGAGACGTTTGCCTTCTAGCAGCCGGGCCTCGTTGTTGAAGAACTGCACCTGTTCGCCGAGGTCGAGCTGAATCTGGGCAATGGCGGAGGCTTGCCGGGCAGGAGAGGTTACAAAAATATTTGCCGGATAGATTTTGAACACATCATGGGAGCCGAGGCTGGTTCCGTCGGTGTGGAAAGTGGAGATGGATTCGATTTCGTCGCCCCAGAAAACTATGCGCAGTACAATCTCCTCATATGCGAGCCGTATGTCGACGGTGTCGCCCTTGACACGGAATGTACCTCTGGAATTTTCCACTTCGTTTCTGGAGTACAGAGCTCCGACGAGCTGGCGCAGGAATGCGTTGCGTGCCACTTTCTGACCGGTTCTGACTTCGATTACATTGGCATGGAAGTCCTCCGGATTGCCGATGCCGTACAGACAGGATACAGAGCTGACCACAATCACATCGCGTCGTCCGGACAGCAGAGCCGAGGTTGTGGCAAGCCGCAGACGGTCGATTTCATCGTTGATCATCAGGTCCTTCTCGATATATTTGTCGGCGGATGGGATATATGCTTCCGGCTGGTAGTAGTCGTAGTAGCTTACGAAATATTCCACCGCATTATCGGGGAAGAACTGCTTGAATTCGCTGTACAGCTGGGCTGCGAGAGTCTTGTTATGGCTCAGAATCAAGGTTGGCTTTTTGACTTCGTTAATGACGTTGGCCATTGTGAATGTCTTGCCGGAGCCTGTCACGCCGAGGAGTACCTGGGCGGGATTGCCTTCCCTTACGCCTTCGGCGAGCTGGGCGATAGCCTGGGGCTGGTCGCCGGTTGGAGTATATTGCGAAGTGAGTTTGAAATCCATAGTCAAGATCTCTTGTCGAGCATGCGGAGAGCTTCATCGGCCGAAATCGTGTGGGGCATGCCGCTGTCGTCGGCCACAACCACAAGTTCGCCAAGTTTGGCCTTGCGCATGAGCATTTCGCGCTGGGCTTCCATTATGCCTTCGCGAATATCGTCGAAGAGTTTTATTTCGTCTTTTTCGGACATGAATTTGTGATCTGAAGTAGTTTAAGTTTGTCGCGCACAATACCACGTTCTACAATTGGCTGGATTATTCCGCTGTTGTCATAGAGCGACCATCGGTCGACGATAGGAGCGAAAATAGAGAACAGATTTCTCAGACCCAGCCAGTATCTCCGGTGGATGACGTCTTTCGGAATGTCGTGTCCGCCTTCGGCGACTCTTGCCGCTACCCTCTGTTCGGCCATTTCAGGCGAGGGCAGCCAGAAAAACAGCAGTATCACCCGATAGCCGAGCTCGTGCGCACGCACAACCAGACGCTTGTATGAGCGTGTGGCCAGAGTAGTCTCGATGGCGAAAGTGGCTCTCTGGTCGAGAAGTTCTTCCACACGCTGGAGCATAAGGCGTCCGGCTTCGATTGCCACTTCCCCGGGGTTGAACGGCGACAGACCTTTGGCTATTTCATCGGCATTTACAAACTCAAGGCATTTCAATACTCTGGGGAGTATCGAGACGGAGGCTGTAGTTTTTCCGGCACCATTACATCCGGCGATTATGTACAGACGTGGTTTGTTCATATGATTCTTGCAAAATTAATGAAAATCTGTGGAATAATCAACCGAATATGAGTGAAAAAATGTTGTAAGGGCAAGAATGCCTGACAGTCTGCCTAATCCAGAAAGCGTTTTGTAAGGCCGCTGTAGGCGTCGATGCGTCTGTCGCGGAGGAAAGGCCACCAGCGGCGTACCTGCTCGCTGCGTTTCATGTCGATGTCTATGATGGCGTCGCATTCGGCATCGGAGGGTGCCATGAACAGTATTTCGCCCTGGGGGCCGGCCACGAAACTGGAACCCCAGAACTGAATGCCGTTTGTGGCGCCCGACGGGTCGCTTTCGTGTCCGACACGGTTTACCGCAACCACAGGCAGTCCGTTGGCGACGGCATGTCCGCGCTGCACCGTAATCCATGCGTCGCGCTGTCGCTGCTGCTCATCGGCGGTGTCGCTGCTTTCCCATCCTATAGCGGTGGGGTAGATAAGGATTTCAGCGCCTCGGAGAGCCATCAGGCGGGCGGCCTCGGGATACCACTGGTCCCAGCAGACAAGCACTCCGAGGCGGCCTAAGGATGTGTCGACAGGCTCGAAGCCGATGTCGCCGGGAGTGAAATAGAATTTCTCGTAATATGCCGGGTCGTCTGGTATGTGCATCTTGCGGTAACGTCCGGCTACGGAGCCGTCGCGGTCATAAACGACAGCTGTGTTGTGGTAGAGGCCGGGGGCGCGTCGCTCGAATATCGATGTCACGATCACTACGCCGCATTCACGAGCCAGGGCTGCGTACGCCTGAGCCACCTCGCCGGCAGGGTCTTCGGCAAGGTCGCAGAGTTGCACCGACTCGGTCTGGCAGAAATACAGATTGTCGTGCAGTTCCTGATTCACAATAAGCTGTGCGCCTTCAGAAGCGAGGCGTCTGATTTTCTCGAAGATGCGCCGGCGGTTATCATCGGCGTTTCCTGTGTTATGCTGTTGGATTATGGCTGTTTTCATTTGTTCCGGTCTTATAAGGGGCATGGTATCTGCATTGTAGCACAGTGGAGCGAACCGTGCTGGCGTATGAGCGCCCGGCAGTCGACGCTTACAATTTCATGTCCGGGATAAGCTATTTTCAGAATCTGGGATGCGAGGAAATCGGGTTTCGGCTGACCGTATGTCGGCATGATTACGGCGCCGTTCGTGACCAGATAGTTGGCATAAGTAGCCGGAAGTCTCTGGGCGGGTTCATCGGGGTCGTATATAGG
>CAMWUD010000129.1 GCA_947177365.1 uncultured Porphyromonadaceae bacterium
GAGCATCTGACTGTTAATCAGAGGGTCGTTGGTTCGAGTCCATCTTGAAGCGCTTATAACATTATCACATTTCTCTTTGCTTCAATAGCTCAGTCGGTTAGAGCATCTGACTGTTAATCAGAGGGTCGTTGGTTCGAGTCCATCTTGAAGCGCTTTAGGAGTCTGCATCCGCAGACTCCTAATTTTTTTGTGTATTCATTTCGCCTTACCAAAAAATTTTCGTAAGTTTGTGTTTTCAAACATTCACCCGTATGACAGCACAGGACTACTATAATATCTTCGAGCGCTCGACCGCTGACTACCACATCGCCGACAATGTCGATGCCCCGGCCAACAACCCCTTCGCCGAGACCTCTTTCGAGCATACTCTCTATGCCAAAAACTATATCGACGCCGTGCAGTGGCACCTCGAAGACATAATCCGCGACCCCGCCATCGACCCCGTCGACGCCCTCGCCCTCAAGCGCCGCATCGACAAGTCGAACCAGGACCGCACCGACATGGTGGAGGAATTCGACACTTACTTCCGCCAGAAGTTCGCCGACGTGACCGTACTCCCCGATGCCACCATCAACACCGAGTCGCCCGCCTGGGCGCTCGACCGCCTCAGCATCCTCGCCCTGAAGATTTACCACATGCAGGCCGAAGCCAACCGACCCGACGCCTCGGAGGAACACCGCCAACGCTGCGCCGCCAAACTGGCCGTACTGCTCGAACAGCGCTCCGACCTCATCACCGCCATCGACCAGCTCCTTGCCGACATGGCCGCCGGACGGAAATACATGAAAGTATACCGCCAGATGAAGATGTATAACGACACCGACACCAACCCGGTGCTTTATGGCCGAAAATAACCCTCCCTCAAACACATACGGACTGATCGGCGTACTTGTGGCGAGATTCTCGGCCATAGGCGACGTAGCCATGACCGTACCGGTGCTGTACAGCGTGGCACGCTGCTACCCCGATGTGCGCTTCATCTTCGTCACCCGGCCTTCGATGACCTCGATTTTCCTGAACCGCCCCGACAACCTGACGGTGGTGGGCGCCGATGTGAAGACCGACTACGAAGGACCGCAAGGCATGTGGAGACTCATCGGCGAACTGAAAAAGGAATACGACTTCGATGCCTTCGCCGACCTTCACGATGTAATCCGCACCAGACTCATGGGACTCTACTGCCGCATGCGCGGTGTGCGCGTGAGTCGCATCAACAAAGGCCGCGCCGGACGAAAGGCCCTGACACGCAGCCACAACAAGGTGATGCTGCCCCTGCTCTCGGGTCGCGCCCGCTATCGCGAGGTGTTCTACCGGCTGGGACTGCCCGTGGAAAACCACTTCAACGGACTCTTCGACGGACATGCCAAGGCGCCGGCAGCCGACTTCGCCTGCATCTGCGAACCGCATCCCGATGGCGAACGCTGGATTGGGATAGCTCCCTTCGCCGCCCACAAAGGCAAGATATATCCGCCAGAAAAAATGGAACAGGTGGTGAAGTCGCTCAGCGGAAGCACCGGTCGCAAACGGATATTCCTCTTCGGCGGAGGAGGCGACGAGGCCAGAACGCTCGAAAGCTGGGCCGAACGCTATCCGTCCGTTGTGTCGCTGGCAGGCAAGCGATTCGGCTTCGCAGCCGAACTGGCTCTGATGAACCACCTCGACGTGATGCTGAGCATGGATTCGTCGAACATGCATCTGGCCTCGATAGCCGGCACACGGACCGTGACTGTCTGGGGCGCCACACACCCCTACTGCGGCTTCAAAGGCTGGCGCTGCGACAACTCCGACAGCATACAGCTGCCCATGACCTGCCGCCCCTGCTCGGTGTTCGGCAACAAACCCTGCCTGCGGGGCGACTACCAGTGTCTCGACGCCATACGCCCCGACACAATAGTGGCCACAATTCTCCGCTCCTGCATGCCGGCGACCGGAACATGCCTTCAAGAAAATTAGTCAACATGGAAGAAGACTTCAACATACGCGGCAACGCGCCAGACCGCGACTTCGAGAAAGCCCTTCGCCCGGGCAGTTTCGAATCGTTCAGCGGCCAGGAAAAAATCATAGAAAACCTGCGGGTGTTCGTCAGCGCGGCACGCATGCGCGGCGAAGCGCTCGACCACATACTGCTCTTCGGCCCTCCGGGTCTGGGCAAGACCACGCTTTCGGGCATCATCGCCAACGAACTCGGCGTGGGCATGAAAATCACCTCCGGACCGGTGCTCGACAAGCCGGGCGACCTGGCCGGCATACTCACATCGCTGGAAGAGAACGATGTGCTTTTTATCGATGAGATTCACCGTCTGAGCCCGGTAGTGGAGGAATACCTGTATTCCGCCATGGAAGACTACCGCATCGACATCATGATCGACAAAGGTCCGGGCGCACGGTCGGTGCAGCTCAGTCTCAGCCCCTTCACACTTGTAGGCGCCACCACCCGCAGCGGTCTGCTCACCTCGCCGCTGCGCGCACGCTTTGGCATCAGCTGCCATCTGGAATACTACGACCACGACGTGCTGCGCCGCATCATCAGCCGCTCGGCATCGCTCCTTGAAATAGGCTGCAGCCTTGAGGCGGCTCAGGAAATAGCGCTCCGCAGCCGAGGCACACCCCGTATAGCCAACGCCCTGCTGCGCCGCGTGCGCGACTTCGCCCAGGTCAAGGGCAACGGCTCCATCGATGTGGAGATAGCCCGCTATGCCCTTGAGGCTCTGAACATCGACCGCTACGGACTCGATGAAATCGACAACAAGATACTCAACACCATCATCACCAAATTCCACGGCGGTCCGGTGGGTCTCAACACCATAGCCACCGCCCTGGGCGAAGACCCGGGCACCATCGAGGACGTCTATGAACCCTATCTGATCAAAGAAGGTTTCATAAAGCGTACACCCCGCGGACGCGAAGTCACCGAACTGGCATACCGTCACCTCGGAAAAAGCCGTCTTGACAACGACTCTTTGTTCAATCTCAACATCAACGAATAATGGCCGGAATAAAATCACTGGCAAAAGACACGGCCATATATGGTCTGAGCAGCATCATCGGACGCTTCCTGAACTGGTGTCTGGTGCCGCTCTACACAATCACCTTTCCGGTGGCCGAATACGGTGTCGTCACATACGTCTACTCCGTAGTGGCCCTGGCTCTGATCATTCTTACCTACGGCATGGAGACCGGTTTCTTCCGCTTCGCCAACCACGAGCGCTGGAAAGACCCCATGCAGGTCTATTCCACCGCCCTGACTTCGCTGGCTGTCACAAGCTCGCTGTTCGTGCTGCTTGTGCTTGCCGCTCTCGGGCCGGTGACCCGCTGGATGCAGTGCGACGGCCACTCCGACTATGTGGTGATGATGGCCCTGTGCGTGGCAATCGACGCCTTTCTGGCCCTGCCCTTCAGCTATCTGAGATATAAAAAACGCCCGGTGCGCTTCGCCACCATCCGTCTGGTCAACATCGGCATCAACATAGGGCTGAATCTCTTCTTCATCCTGCTCTGCCCCTGGCTCATGCGGGTGGCGCCCGGCACGGTCGACTGGTTCTACCGGCCTGATTTCGGCATCGGCTACATATTCTTGTCGAATCTTATCGCATCGCTTGTCAACTTCCTGATGATGATACCCGAACTGACCGGTTTCCGCTGGCGCTTCAGCCGCCGGCTGCTCGGCGAGATGCTCCGCTATTCGGCTCCGCTGCTTGTGCTCGGAGTGGCCGGCATCATGAACCAGACCGTCGACAAGCTACTCTACCCCTATCTGGTGAGCGACCCGGCCGAAGCCATGGAAGGACTCGGCATTTACGGCGCCAACTACAAGGTGGCCATAGTGATGGTGATGTTTATCCAGGCTTTCCGCTTCGCCTACGAGCCCTTCATCTTCTCGCAGGCAAAGGAGCGGGGAGAGAAATCGAAGCAGGCTTACCGCGACGCCATGAAGTTCTTCGTAATCTTCGCCATTGTGCTCTTTCTCGGCGTGATGTTCTTCCTGCCGGTACTGAAATATTTCATATCTCCTAAATACTTCAGCGGACTCGCCGTGGTGCCGCTGATTATGCTCGCCGAATTCTTTTTCGGTGTCTTTTTCAACCTCTCTGTCTGGTACAAGCTGAGCGACCGCACTGTCTGGGGCATGTATTTCTCGCTCATAGGCGTGGCGGTGACCGTGGTGCTCAACGTACTGCTTGTGCCGCGCTTCGGCTACATGGGCTGCGCGTGGGCAGCATTGGCGAGCTATTTCGTGATGATGACCGCAAGTTATTTCATCGGACAGCGGCTGAACCCGATAGACTACCCCGTGAAGCGGCTCCTTGCCTATCTCGGCGCAGGAGCGGTATGCTATGCCGTGGGGCTGTGGCTCGCAGTCACTCCGTGGATGTGGCTCAACTATATCATCCGCACCGCCATCATAGCGGCCTTTCTGGCGCTCTGCGTCAAAAAGGAGCATATTCCATTACCCGCCAAGCTGCTGCACAGATGAAAATTGTAATTGTAAACCACAGCGATGTGCGCGGCGGAGCCTCTGTCGTAAGCCACAGGCTCATGAAAGCCCTTCAGGCCGAAGGAGCCGATGTGAAGATGCTCGTTTGCCACAAGGGCGGCACAGACCCCGGCGTGGTGACAGCCGCCCCGCACTGGAGATGCCGCATACCCTTTCTGGCCGAACATCTCGACATTTTCGCCCGCAACGGCCACAAGCGAAGCACTCTCTTCAAAGTGAGCACAGCCCGCTACGGCCTGCCGCTCGACCGACACCCCCTGGTGATGGAGGCCGACGCAGTGCTGCTCAATTGGGTGAACCAGGGCATGCTGTCGCTCAAAAGCATACAGCGGATGTCGGATGCCGGAAAACGTATCGTCTGGACCATGCACGACATGTGGAACTTCACCGGCATATGCCACCATGCCGAGCGCTGCAATGGCTATCTGAAAGAATGCGGCCACTGCCACTATGGCAGCAATGCCGGAAAGGATGCCCATGATTTCAGCCATGCCGTATGGCGCGAGAAACGCGACTTCTACAGCCACAGCCGCATCAGTTTTGTGGCGGTAAGCAACTGGCTTGCCGGACTCGCCCGCCGCAGCTCTCTCCTTGGCGATGCCGACATATCGGTGATACCCAACGCCTTTCCGATTGAGGATTATGCCGCCCCGCCCCGCTACAGCCGCCGGGATTTAGCTTTGCCCGACGACAAGCCGCTTGTGGTCATGGGAGCCGCCCGTCTCGACGACCCCATCAAAGACTTGCCCGCAGCCATTCAGAGCCTGAACGTCCTGGCCGAGCATGGAGTCAATGCCCACGCCGTGTTCTACGGCAATAACCGCAGTCCGGAACTCTTCGAAAGCCTCCGCCTGCCATATACCTGGACGGGTCCTATAGGCGACCCGGAGCGGGTGCGCTCGCTGATGCACCATGCATCGGCCGTGCTGTCGTCTTCGGTCTACGAGACATTGCCGGGCACCTTGATAGAAGGGCAGGCAGCGGGAGCTGTGCCGGTAAGTTTCGGCAACAGCGGCCAGACCGACATCATCGACCATCTGAGCACCGGCTACATGGCCCGCTACGGCGATGTACGCGACCTTGGCGAAGGCCTTGTCTGGGCCTTGACCAAGCCTCACGACCGTGATTTCCTGACCGATACGGTACGGCGCCGCTTCTCGGCCCGGACTGTGGCCGGCCGCTATCTCGAACTTATAGGTTCATAGACACTTATTTCTGCTTGAACTTGCTGTCGAAGTACAGCAGGTGATAGAGCAGCGAGTTGGCCCAGTAGGCGTGGCTGTGGCCGCCGGGACGCGATATATAGTCGTGCGGAATCTTCTTCACCATCAGAGTCTCGTGCAGGCGGTCGTTGACGCGGGCAAAGAAATCATCCACGCCGCAGTCGAAGATTATATTCACCTCGCCCGGCTTCAGACGGTCGACATTATTGATTACCGAGGCCTCGGCCCAGCGCTGCGGATACTGGTTGTAGTCGCCCAGATAATCCTTTATGTTCCAGCGGTCGGGGAAAGGCAGAATATCCACACCGCCCGACATGCTGCCGGCATTGCCGAACACGTCCGGATGACGGAACGCCAGATACAGGGCGCCGTGGCCGCCCATGCTGAATCCGGTCACGGCACGGTGGGCGGCATCGGCTATGGTGGGATAGTTGCTGTCGATATACTTCACCAGTTCGTCGGTGATGAAGGTCTCCATCTGCATCTGCTCGTCGACCGGCGAGTCGAAATACCAGCTGTTGTGACCGTCGGGCAGCACGAAAATCATGCCGTAGCTGTCGGCCAGTTCGGGCAGGCGAGGCTGAGTCTTGAGCCACTGGCCTTCAAAACCGCCGTGACCGTGCAGCAGATACACCACCGGCAGCCGCTGCCCGTCATCAATCGAATCAGGAACCACCACCATAACCTTTTCAGGCGATTCAAGCAGGAAGGTGCGCAGATTCAGCGAATCGATGCGCGCGCCCTGCGCCGCCACAAGGGCGCAGAGAAGCAGGAGAGAGAAAAGCAGACGTTTCATTGACGATGAAAAATTATGGAGTTTGTGCCGCTTGGACTCACCTTCAGAGTCACATCGGCCGATTCTATCAGCGGAATATTATGGTCGACATGTCCGACAGGCACGTTGAACGCCACCGGATAGCTGTAAGGCGCTGTCATGTCGCGTATCATCTCGTACATGTCGCTATAGCTGTCGTCGGGCTTATAGTCGGGGAACTGAC
>CAMWUD010000130.1 GCA_947177365.1 uncultured Porphyromonadaceae bacterium
GTATTACATGATACTTCTTCTTATCTATGTTTTTGACGAAATTCAGTCCGCCGAAACCGGCGCCTATAACTACAATTCGTTCTTTGGGGTTCATAAGGGTTTTTCTATTCAAACCTGCGAATCACCCTAATGGTTCATTTTTTCTATCTTGCCAGATTCAGGTTGAATGAAAGGCCATAGCTTGTGGATGTGGTCGGATAGCTTCCGGTGGTTATGATGGGGGTATTTGCCTGATGTGCGAAATACATTGCGATAGTGATGCGCTTGCTCAGTATGTATGATGCCGTGAAGTTCACCGAGAACGTGTTGGTGCCGGATGTCGGCTGTGTATAGTTTCCTTCGATACGGCGGATAAGAGCTTTTGTATTCTGCATCGACAGGTCGGCGTTCAACGTCAGGTCGTTGCTTACTCCCTGGGCCGAACCCTTCATCTTCAGCACTGTATTGAACCCTACTATTTTGTAGCCGACGCCTACAGTCAGACCCCGGGTAGTGGCCTCCACCACCTGTCCGGCTGCGGAATTGAGCGTAAGCGTACGCTGGTCGCGGTATTCGGCATTGCCCTGCAGTTCGTTTTTCAGGGTGAAATTCACACCGAACAAAGGAGCGAAACGCTCGGTTATGGCTACCGATGATATATTGAACGGCGACGATGGTATCGGCTGTCCAGAGAGTTCGTCAAGCGTAAAACCGAGATACTGGCCGTCGGCGCTGATCCAGTTGAGATAGCTCGAATAGCTTCCTACGGAATACGTACACTGATATGCATGGTTCAGGGTGAATGTCTTGAATATATTGCGCATATTGCCCAGATTTATAAGCCCGTCGTATGTCACGCGCCAGTTGGGCAACACGAAGCGGAACGACGGGAAAGGGTCGAGCCAGACCGTCGACGCATCGTTGCCGGAATACGCGGCCACAAAGGCCGGTATGAGTACATCGCTCGATGTCTCGCTTACGGCTCCGACGGCGGGGTTGAACGCACTGCCTGCCACTGGCGAGTCCTTCAGGAAGCCTCCGTCGGGGTAGCGCAGGCCACGATACTGGTCTTCGACCCGCTGGCGCACCACAGGTATATTGGCCAGGAAGCGGTTGAACGCCTCGCTGTTGTAACCGTCGTCGGCGCTGCTGCCTTTCAATGCCGTGCCTATTGCCATATGTGTCTTGGTGTAGCTGCCCGACAGGCTTGTAGGCATACCGGCGTACATGAACTGCACCTGGCTGCTGCGGTTGTCGGTGCGGTTCAGTGTCAGCTGAATCTTGAAGCCTTTGAATGGTTCGATGGTGGCATCGATATTGAGTTCGTTGGTCCGCGACCAGAGTGCCGGCGAGGTCTGTCCGTCGTCGGTAATCAGCCAGCCGCGTTCAAGAGCCTTGTCGATATAGCTTTCGTCGGTGAATCCGAAGGCAAAGTCAAGACCGGGCGACATCGGCCCCTGCGAGCGTGTCTGTCCGAATATGTTTCCTATATCGGGGCGGAACAGAGGCAGCGACAGGGATCGGGTGTTGCGGTAACGCACCGCCACATTGCGTGGCGACATGACCAGACGCAGACTGTATTCGCCTATATCTGTGAGCAGATTCCGTTCTTCTTTCTGTACTTCATTTATGATGAACTTCAGTGTCTGGTCGCCCTGATTGAGAACCTTCACGGTGTTTTTGTCCACAATCTCATAGCGTACCGCCACCGGAGTGTTTTCCAGCGTTGTAGCCGTCACTTTTACTTTGGGCACATTGAGATTGTGCCGAATCTGAAGTGTGGTGTCAGGCAGCAGTTTGAAATTGCGTTCGAATTTCTTCGGCTTTTTCTTGGCTGCCGGACGCTTGTTCGCAAAGCGGTCGTTCACCTTCTTGAGAACCGGTATCTTCTTGTAGAAGTTCTCGAAGTTCAATCGTCCGTCGGCTGTCCATGACGCCTGGTTTGCAATGGAGTTGCCCATGCGCACACCGTCGATGGTGGCGCCGCGGTCCCAGCGGTAGGTGGCGTTATAGCTCACCGAGCCTGTGAGGAAGTCAAGCACCGGAATCTTTGAGAACGGAGCCTTGTACTGTCCGGTGAATGTCTGGTTATAGCTCCACGGCGTACCCATCGACATGATTGATTGCCATACGGTGTCGCGCCATTCGCGGTATTTGTCGGGGAATAGACGGCGGTTGACAGCTCCAACTGTCTCCTCGATGCGGGCCGATGTATTTGAGTTGAACGTAAACGAAAGCGATTTGGTGAGGTTCCAGTTCAGGGCCAGCTGTCTGTCCCACAAAAAGTTTTTGCTGACAGATACCGGGAGCTGGAACATCACATCGGTTTCGGAACGCGTCTGCTGCTCGTAATAGTAGCGCGACATGTTAGTCAGGAAGCTGATATTGGTAGGCAGCCACTGCAGTTCCCAGTCTTTGAAGAATTTCAGATTCTTGTTTCGCGACTTGATGAAACTGAACGGCTTGAAATTCTTTATCATCGGTGTATAGGAGTACTGCAGCGAACCACGATAGTCGTTGGTGTTCTCGTATTCAGTGGTAGGATTCACTTTGTTCCGCTTGCTGTACGAGAAATTGATGGTGAAGTTGGCCGGGTCCCATGGCATCGGTGTCTTCGACTGCACATCGAATTTCATTGCGCTCAGCGAGAAGTTCTCCGTGCTGTTGGTCTCTATGGCGTATGCGTTGATGGAGTCGCGCTCCTGCCGTGTCTCGCAGGCGTCGAGCGCGTCTTTCAGCAGCACGTCCTGGTCAAGCGGGTTGTATTTCGGCGAAGTCTTTTCTTTTGAGTATGAGTAGTACACCGGGGCACGGAGTTTGGCACCGGCAGGCAGGAAGCGGCCGAGGTCGGCCTGGACTGCCACATTGTACTGCTCGTAGTCATCAAGACGGCGTTCGTTGAGACTCTGGTCCACCCCGCCGAATCCCGATGTCTCTATATGCGCTCCAACGTTCAGTGTGGCAATGTCGCTCATGCTCAGAGTGGCGTTCGCTTTGGCCGCCCAGCCTCCCGATTCGTCGAAATCGGTCACTTTCAATTCGTTCACCCAGACTGTTCCGTCCTTGGTCGACGACGAATTGTTGCGTACGCCGACAAGCATCACACGTATGTCGCTCAGCGACGGATTGCCCATCACCGCGATACGGTTGCGTTCGTTGCCGGGGTCGCGTCCGGTGTAGAGTATTCCGTAGCCTACCCCGGCCTCTTCGTTACGCTTGGCGCGGTTGCGCTCTTGCTTGAGGTCGACCAGAGTCTGGAGCGAGAAGTTCATATAGTTGTTCTCCGGCCAGACTTCATAACGGGCCGAGGTGAGGTCGTTGTTGTACACTCCGGGGGGAGTGAGCTGCAGGGGAATCTCATATTCGTAATAGTTGTTCTTCACGTCCGAACCCAGACGCAGGAACAGCGACAGGTCGCCACTCTTCAGGTCGGTATGGTCATCGATGGGCGCCTCGGCATGTATCCACATCTGCATGCGCTTGTAATTGCGCAGGTCAAGCTGGGTGTTGCGATACACGCCGCGTGCATCGCCTGCATTCAGGTCCATTACCTTCAGCGACATCGACTGTTCGTTGAGCTGCACAATCTGGCTCTGGCCGGGGTCTGTGATACGGGTCACACCGGGAGGCAGCACATAGTTCACCGGCTCGCGGCGCGCGTTTTCCTCAATATTCACTACCGATACGTCGAGCTGGCCTTCAGCCGGAGCATCGCCACGGTTGTTCAGATTGAAGTCATAGCTGCGCCACTCTCCGCGCACGAGTTCAAGTGTGGCGAAACGCAGGTGGGTGGTCTGGCGGAAGCCGGTCAGGAACAGACGGGCAAAGCGGATTGTCGAAAAGTCGCTTATGGAGCCTACTATTTTTTCATAGTCCTGCAGAGGTATCTTGAACTGATACCACTCAACGGTCTGGTCCTTGCCGTCGCGCGTGGGCACAATCGACACCTGCTTGTCGGTGATATAGTTGCGGCCTACCACCAGGTCTTCGGGGCGTATCGACACCTTGTACTGGAAGTAGCGTTCGTATTCATTGAGGGTGTTGTCCTGGTTTATGTCCTCCACATCGGGTGTGGCACGCGACGACTGATACAGCGGGTCGGCGGCATCCTCGGGAGAAAGCGAGTTGCCTTCCACGCCGTTGTAGCGCTTGTATCTCTCAAGCACTCCGAGGCGCTGGGCGTCATAGTCATAGCCGCGATAGAAGTGATAGTTGTCGCCGGCCGGGTCGTTGAAGGGCGAGAATTCATCTTCCTGCATCCGGGCTATCACATCGGGCGACAGACGGGCGCGCAGTTTGTCGAGATACTCCGCATAGGAGGGGAAGGTGAATTCGTCGTCGTTAGGCAGACCGTCCATGCCGACGTCCTGTATCACACGTGCGCCGTTACTGTTGTCGAAACTGTATGTCAGTGAGTTCTGGGTGCTTACACGCCCCCAGACGGTTTCTGTCAGATACTGGTTGTTGCCGTCTACCGGTATTCCGTTTTCATATCCCTTGAGGCCGTCCTTGAGTATATCCTCGGAAATCTCGCCGAAGTTGATATAGAGGTCGCCGCCGTCATAATTCGGGTTGTCGGGGTCAAGAAACGGATTCATGAGCCAGAACTGCACATACTCGATATTGGACTGCTCGAAGTTGGTGTTGTCCATCTTGCGCATGATTCCGCCCCAGCGGCGCTCCGGCTGAAGCAGATTGCCTTCCGAGTCGATGTTGTCGGCATCAAGGTTGTACGGGCCGCGCTCGTTGGGATAGAACGACAGGTTGAGGGTCTGTATGTAGTTGGTCTCGCCGTAGCTGAGTTCGCGTCCGGGGAATATCTCTCTTGATGTCACCTCGCGCACATACGGATTCGACTGCTGCTCAAGGTCGCTCTTTATGTAACCCGGAGCCATCGACGAGTTGCGCGACGTGAACAGGCGGTCGATGTAGTACCAGTTGAGGAGCGCACGGTTCTTGCCATAGTCCACGTTGTTGTTCAGCGCGGCCTCGGGGAACAGCGGGTCCTGACCGGAATCGTAGGGCGTGGAGGCAAGGAACCAGGAATAGGGATTTCGCAGGTCGATGCCGGTCTGTGATGCCTCGAAATCATCGACATACGACGAGCCACGGTTGGAGCCGCTCTTCTGCTGATGCGGCACAAGACGGGCATATTCGGCGGTGAGGTTCAGCCGCGAGGGCTGGGTGGCGTTGACTGTAGGTATCTTGTTGAGCAGATTGGTCAGCCACATGAACTCGCCATTATAGGCGAGATTGAATCCGAACATGGAGTTGTTGACGGTCTCGTCGCCGATGTTGACTTTTTCAGTGAGAGCCTTTTCGCTGAAGTGCAGTATCGTTGTTCCGATATTGAAATTGCGCGTGAGCTGGTACTGCAGGTCAAGGCCGAGCAGCGTCTTGCGCTGCAGCGAGAACATCGACTGGTTTTCAAGAGTCACACTGATGCTTTGTCCGGAGTCGATGATTGACTGGTTTGTGATGGTGACTATACCCATCGAATAGTCTACGGTATAGTCGGCATTTTCGGTAAGTGTCACACCGCCGGCGGTGACTATCACCGAGCCACGCGGCACATTCATGGCATTGAGCCGGATCTGCGAGCCGCTCGATGCCTGGTATTCACCTGAAAGGATAAATTTGTTTTTGTCCGCGAACTGCCGTGCCACCACCAGAGTTGAATCATAGAGCTGCGGATAGCAATACTGTTCGGCAAGCGCCGGATTGCCTATTTTCTCGGCAAGATGGCTGCCGAAAGGTTCAACTACAGGGAATACGATTTTACCGGTCGACGGATATATGGTGTAGCCGTCGACAAAGTCGAAGAATCCGTCGGGATTCGATTCCTCGTTGCTGTCAAGGCGGTCGAGATTCATCACCTGCAGCAGCGACTGGTTGTTGAGTCCGGGCACCGGCAGGTAGTTGATTTTCGTGCCTGTGGTGTCGCTGAGATACTGTATATTGAGTTTGAAATTCGATTTCTGCACCTGATATCCACCCAGAGAGTACACGTTTTTCATCATCAGGCGCCACATAGGCAGACGCGGCGATGTGGTGGTGCTCTTGAGCATCTTCAGATACAGCGACTGGTCGGTAGTGGTGATGTCACTTGAAAACTCGCCCACCTGATATACTTGTCCGCCATAGGTGTATTCGTATGCCACCGCCAGCACTTCATCGGCATTGAGTGCCGACTTCACCGATATGTAGCCAAGAGTGGTGTTGACTGTATATTCGCTCGACGACAGCAGACGGGCGCTTTCTACCTTCTCATAGTCCCGGCCGCCTTCTATGCCATAGGCCGCAAGCGGCTGCAGAACCTGCGTCACATCGGCAATATTGCGTGCCCCGGGATATTCGGTCTTGATGACTGTCAGAAGGTTGTTGGAGTTGTTCGACGGATTCGGCAGGCCCGGATTCGGCTGCCAGTAGTCGCTGGCAAGCGAATTTTCCTCACCGAGGTCCATGAAAGCCACAAGGTTGCGGCTCTGCTCATATTTTCCGCTCTTGTTTGTCACCCATACTTCTATACGTGTGATGTTCACGCCCGACGACACAAAGGGTACTTTAGACGCAAAACGGTCGTAGTTCTCCCTGAAGAAATGACCCAGAAAGAAGTGGCGGTTCTGGTCATACTCGTCGGCGTTGATTGTAAAGGGTGTGGTCTGCACTCCGCCCTTGGAG
>CAMWUD010000131.1 GCA_947177365.1 uncultured Porphyromonadaceae bacterium
AATATACAGCATATACAAACGCAGGCGGAGGCTCTTTCACAAGAGCCTCCGCCTGCGTTTGTATATGCTGCGTTATTGCTTGTTCTTGAATGCCAGTGCGTACAGGCGCATCTGTTTTACCATGGCCAGCAGACCGTTGCTGCGGGTCGGCGACAGATGTTCGGCCAGACCGATTTCGTCGATGAAATTCAGCTTCGCGTCAAGAATCTCGTCGGGGGTGTGACCGGAGAGTACCGACACCAGCATGCTGATCATGCCTTTGACTATTATGGCATCGGAATCCGCCTCGTAATATACTTTGCCGTCGCGGTAAGTGGCGTCGAGCCATACCCGGCTCTGGCAGCCTTCGATAAGGCGGTCGGGAGTCTTGAGCTTTTCGTCGATGGCAGGCAGTGCGTTGCCCATGTCGATGATGTAGCCGTAGCGGTCCATCCAGTCGTCGATGTCGGCGAATTCATCGATGAGTTCTTGCTGACGCTCTTGTATTGTCATAATTTAGGGGAATATACGAGTGTTAGTATCAAATTGCCTACATCGCCAAGAGTGTGGCGGTCGATGTTGGTGATGTCGTCCTGCATTGTGTGCCAGTAAGGCGGGAAGCTGCTGGTATGGCTGTTGTCGCATTCCACAATGTCTACGGCGGGTATGCCGGCTTCGTTGAGGAACATGTGGTCGTCGACTATGCCGGCGGTGACACGGTCGGGGAAGCGCTCCGACATGCCTAAGGCTGCGGCCTCTTTCCAGATGCGGTCGGTGTATTCGCGGGCGTTTGTATGCGATATGTATTCTTTGGCGAAGTGGGCGTCGCGTCCGCCTACCATGTCGAGCACTATGGCATAGCGCGGCAGGATACCTTCGCGGTATGGCAGGTGGTCGAGAAAGTACTGAGTGCCCAGACACCAGCTGTCGCCGTCGTCGTTGAATCCGCCGCTGCGTCCGTAGTCTTCGGCATCCACGAGCAGTATGTCGACCCCGAATTCCGGCTTTTTGGCTGCCAGGTTACGTGCAGTCTCAAGCAGCACGCCCACACCGCTGCCTCCGTCGTTGGCGCCGGGAAGCGCTTTGTTGTGGTTCGCAGGGTCGGGGTCGCTGTCGGCCCAGGGACGGGTGTCCCAGTGAGCCACCAGCAGCAGGCGGTTCGGGTTGCCGCGGTTGTAGCTCGCCATGAGGTTGACAATCGGCAGTTTGGCTCCGGTGTAAGCGCGTACTTCGCCGCGCTGGACTATGACGGTGTCGGGATTCGATTGCCGGAGTTTGTCTTCAAGCCATGCGGCGCATGCCCTGTGGCCTGCGGAACCGGGAACCCGCGGACCAAATTCAAGCTGCCGTTCAATGTACGAAAAGGCGCTGTCGGCGTTGAAATTGCCGAGCGCTTCTTTTTTCGGTGATTTTGTTTCGGCGGTCTGCTGTCCGGATGCCGGCTTTTTGCTGCAGGCAATCGAGCCGACTGTCAGCAACAGACTGAGCGAGAGTAATAATGAGCGGTTCATGTCAGTGTTGGTTTCCGAAAGGCGGAACTCCGCACAAAGTTACGAAATTGCTACAATACTATTACAATCCGCGCTGTTTAAATATGTTAAAACAACAGCCGGCGCTGAAAAAGGCGCCGGCTGTGTCGGTTCAGTAGTTCTCTGCGTGTACCTCGAAGTAGCTTTGGGCATGGAAGCATACCGGGCAGACGTCGGGAGCCTCGGTGCCGATGCAGATGTGTCCGCAGTTGCGGCATTCCCAGACAGTGACTCCGCTTTTGCGGAACACCTCGTGGGCCTCGACATTCCTGAGCAGCGCGCGGTACCGTTCCTCGTGGTGCTTCTCTATGGCCGCGACTCCGCGGAACTGTTCGGCCAGATTGTGGAAGCCTTCTTCATCGGCGTCTTTGGCGAAGCGTTCGTACATGTCGGTCCACTCGTAGTTTTCACCTTCGGCTGCGTGAAGCAGATTCACCGCAGTGTCCTTGCTGACACCGCCGAGGGCCTTGCACCACAGTTCGGCATGCTCTTTTTCGTTGTCGGCGGTTTTGAGGAAGAGCGCGGCAATCTGCTCGAAGCCGTTTTTGCGGGCCACCGATGCGAAATAGGTGTATTTGTTGCGAGCCATGCTTTCGCCGGCGAATGCTTCCTGCAGGTTCTTTTCGGTTTTGGTGCCGGAATACTGGTTTGTGGGGTGGTCGGCCACGTTGTCGGTGATTTCCACTTTCTCAAAGTCCGATGCGGGGTGCTTGCATACCGGGCATACGAAGTCGGCGGGAAGCTCATCGCCTACATATTCGTATCCGCATATGCAGCAGCGCCATACCGTGTGGCCGTCGGCTGTCTTGCCTACGGCCTGTGGCTTAGGCTTGATATGCTCGAGGTAGTAGCTGTATGTGGCTGAGGGAACATCGGATAGGGTCTGCATCTCGGTGACATCGCCGATAAACATCATGTGGCTGCCGAGGTCAACAGTCTTTGTGACCCTGACGCTTATGTAGGCGTTGGTGCCTTCGGTTATGGCCATGGTGCCGTCCGACACACGCCTGCAGGCGGTGAAGTCCTTGAATTTGTCGAAGTCGCGCCCGCTGTGGAAGCCGAAGTTCTGAAACAGCGAGAACGGAGCGCTTTGGCTGATGACCGAGGCGGTGAACACGCGTGTCTTCGTGATCATGTCGCAGGTGAGATTCTGTTTGTTGATGCACAGCGAAACCTGATTGGGTTCGGCCGTGACCTGTTGCAGGGTGTTGGATATGCAACCGTTGTCGCGGCCGTTGGCTCTGGCTGTGACTACATATAATCCGTAAGGGATTTTGAACATCGTATTTTCCATAAGTCTGTCTGTGGGCGGGTAGGGTGGCCGTGAAGTCGGCTTGTCTCCCGGAGTTATAACATCGCGCGCGCGCCTTTTGTTGAGGTGCAAAGGCTTGGCCGGATCTGCGGCGGGTGTTAAAATATGTTATATTATAGTACTTGGTATTGCATAGTACTATAGAAGTGTGTAATTTTGCATCACGATAATCTACAATCTGTTTTTTTCAAACGAATAAATCAAAAAAGCAATGAACATTGATAACTTGAAATCCCAGATGCGAAAAGGCATGCTTGAGTTCTGCGTGTTGTTGCTGCTCAGGCATGGCGATGCCTACGCATCGGAAATCATAGCCCGTCTGAAGGAGGCGCACATGATAGTGATGGAGGGGACACTCTATCCGCTGCTTACGCGTCTGAAGAACGATGGCCTGCTTACATACCGCTGGGAGGAGTCGCCCTCCGGGCCGCCGCGCAAGTATTACTCGCTGACAGACGAGGGAGGCGAATTCCTCGCACAGCTGCGCCTTTCGTGGCAGGAAATCACCAATTCTGTAAACTATCTCGATAAATAAAGTTATGAAAAAATCATTTCCCGTAAATATCAACGGACGTATATATAACATCGACGAGGACGCCTATATGCTCCTCAACAGCTATCTCGAACAGCTCCGCGCCACTTTCCCCGGCGCCGAAGGCGTAGAGATTGTCAACGACATAGAAGCCCGCATGACCGAGCTCTTCGACGAGCGTCTGGGCGAGGGCGGTCAGGTGATTACAATCGATGATGTCAACAATGTGATTGCAATCATGGGCCGGCCGGAGGATCTCGGAGAAGCCGCCGACGGAGGCAGTGCGCATGAGGAGGCATCGGGCTGTGCTGTGCCGCCGCCGATAGTTATAGCCGAACGCCCCCGCCATAAGCTTTACCGCAATATCGACAACAAGGTCATGGGCGGAGTGCTTAGCGGAGTGGCTGCATATTTCGGCACCGACCCGAATCTGCTTCGTGTGCTTATGATTATCCTCACCATCTGTACGGCGTTCTGGCCCTGCTTCGTGGGCTATCTCATAGCCTGGGCTGTGATACCGCCAGCCGACACCCCCCGTCGCCGTCTTGAACTGCGCGGCGAGGCTGTGAGTGTGGAGGCAGTAGGGCGCGGCGTGCTGACCAAGGAAGAACCGCAGAGCGAAGGCCGGGGCGGCTTCGGAAGTTTCATCAACTTTCTGGCCAAATGTGCCATGGGCTTCGTTGGCATGGTATCGGCCTGTGTGGGACTGGCCATGATAGTTGGCATACTGTGCATGCTCGGTGTGGTGATAGCGTATCCGTTCAGCAACGAGGTGGCAGTGGAGATGTCGAGGGCGTTTCCTGACGGTTCGATAGTGATGTCGCTGATATGCGGAATCTTGGGCTGCTTTGTGGTGCTTCTGCCGTGTGTGGCACTGGTATGGCTTTCGCTGTATGTGGTGTTCAACGTGCGCGGTTGCGGCAACGGCCTTATTGTCGGCGGCTTCGTGACATGGATACTGATGTTTGTGGCTGTGGTGGTAATCAGTCTGGTGCTTGCTTCCGGCCCTTTTGCCTTCTTGTGGTGATGCCTTTGGCCGCCACAGCTCTGGCCGGGATGTCCATATAAATGATATTGATTGAGACGGGGGCGTGACTGCTGTATGGCGGTCGCGCCCCCGGTTGTTTACCGCCGCTGCGGCAGCAGCTGTCCGGTGTTGGGGTCGTATGCTCCGAATGGGCTTTCCGCTTCTTCGTCTTCTTCCTCGCGCGGCTGCTGTTCGCCGGCTTTGAGCTTCGGCTTGTTTTTCTTGATGGCGAGCGGTTTCTGGAGGTCGAGAGGGAGTTCGAACGGATTCCAGGTCTGGTCGATATCCCAGTTCTTTTTCAGATTCAGCTTTTTGGGGAAATAATAAGTCTCCTCGGGCAGTCTGTCGAGAGCCACATCGCCGGGAGTCCAGAGTCCGTTGCCGTCGGAGTCGATTATGAGACGGGCGTAGTAGGTGCCGGGCGCCAGATAGGAAAAGCGGATTTTTCCATCTTTTGTGCGGCTGCGGTACACAGGCTGGTCGCTTGTGCCGAGCAGTTCGATTACCACAGCCGTATCGGCTGGCAGCCCTTCGAGGAAGAATGTGATTCCGGAGTAGTCTTCTTCGGCTTTTGTGGTGAATTCGTGCTTGAACGGGCGGTTCGGGTCGCCGTAGATGTTATATACGGCGGCGGAGTCGACGGTGAGCCTATATTTTGTGCCGGCTTGCCAGGGGGCTGATATATTTCGCCGAAGCACGGGATTGAGTGTGTCGGCCGCGAGTGTATAGGCTGTCGGAATCCAGAGTGTGTCGGACTGTATTTCAAGGCGCATGGCCATGGAGTCAAGTGTTTCGACCGGCTCTGAAAATTCCAGCAGCAGTCCGCGGTGAAGTTCCTGCTGGCTGCCTCCGATGGCAGTGATGTCGAGGAACTCCGTGCGGATTGGATTTCCGAGCGAGTCGAGCTGCGGTTCTTCGTCTTTCTTTTTCTTCTGGCGCGGCGCCCTGAAGTCGAAGCGCAGGGAGTCGGTGAATTCTGCGATGATTCCGGCTGAGTCGGGCTTGAGGTAGGTCACGGCCAGACGGAGGGTGTCGGATTCCACCAGTGCCGGTTCGCGCAGCCAGTAGGTGAGGGAGTCCAGACCCGGGCTTGCCTGCAGCACGGTGAAGTCGCTGAAGTCGCGTCCGGCGAAGTCGCCGTTGGTTATTGTGACGCGAGGCAGCGAGTCCGCTCTGGCGCCGAACACCATGGTGGCCTTGCGCCGCTCGGCCCGGCCGTAGTCTTTCATATACTGCGGGGTGTAGTCTTCTTTATAGAGCGAGAGCAGAATGTCGTTGGGCAGGTAGCGTATGCCTTGTCTTGTGGCGATGGAGTCGCCGCCCTGACTTGAGCGCAGGGTATCTGTAAGTTCGAAGGTCTCTGTCGTCGGCTCGACAGTCATGTCGTAGAAAGCCATGGCCTCGGAGCGGTCCCATCGGTAGTCGCGGTTCACGTCGTCGATGGCGAAGACGCGGTATCTGCCGGCCGGCAGATTGCGTATGGTGAACTGTCCCAGCTGGTTGGTGCGGGCGATACGGTCGAGCGGCAGGGTTGTCAGGGCGGTGTCGCTGAGATTGGAGTGCACGCCCACGAGCATGCCCTGCGCCGGTTCAAGATTGTCGGCTCCGAGCACCATGCCGCTGATGCGCAGGGTGTCGATTGTCGGTCCGGTGGAGAAGTCCAGCGCGAAGCCGTCGAGGATGTTGCCCTCGTTGAGGTCTTTGATGGCGTCGGCGAAGTCCACGGTGTAGGTGGTGCTGTCGCGCAGGGTATCGCGGAATTCCACTGTGAGGCGTCGTCCGTTGGCACTGACCGCCGGGGGCTGGCTCATGGCGGGGCTGACCACAACCTTGTTGAAGGCATCGTCGAGCTGGATGTTTTCGTTGAAGGTGACTGTGAGCCTCTTGCCGTTGAAGTTGAGCTGTCCCGCAGGCGGGTTCGACGCGAGCGGCACCGGCGGTTCTGTATCCCGTGCGCCTCCGTCGGGTCGCCCCATGCTTGCGCAGGCGCAGGCTAAAATGGCGCCGAGTATGGCGAATACAAGGTTATAGGTCTTCCAGATATGCTTCATCGGGTGCGGTATAATAAGGGTAGGAGATGCGGGCCAGAAAGAGGGCGTGGGCGGGCATGGAGGTGCCGGCGGCGCAGCGGTCCTGACGGGCTATGATGTCAAGGATGTCTTCCGGCTGCAGTTTGCCACGGCCTACATCGGCGAGAGTGCCGGCGATGGCGCGTACCATATTGCGCAGAAA
>CAMWUD010000132.1 GCA_947177365.1 uncultured Porphyromonadaceae bacterium
ACGGCGTCGGCCAGAGCGTCGACACCTTTCTTGAGCTCTTCGCGAGCCTTTATGTTGAATTTGATTTCTTTAGCCATTGTATATGGTAATTTAAGGAGATTAGAGTTTATTTCAGAGAACTACGGCGAGAACCTCGCTCTGCTTCATGATAAGGAGTTTTTCGCCTTCCACTTCGATTTCAGTGCCGGCGTATTTGCCATAGAGAACCACATCGTCGGCCTTGAGCACCATTTCTTCGTCTTTGGTGCCGTTGCCTACTGCCAGGACGGTGCCTTTCAGGGGTTTTTCTTTAGCGGAGTCGGGGATGATGATTCCGGCTGCTGTAACTTCTTCTGCTGCTGTGGGCTTGATGAGCACCCGGTCAGCTAACGGTTTCAGTTTCATATAGTGTATTTTTGAGTTTTGATATGTTTTTGTTGTATGTATTTCTTCCTATTGCATATTTCGTGCCAAAATACGATTTGTGGCAGTTCCGGTCTGACGGAACTGCCACAAAATATAACAAAGAGAGTATGCTGATTGTTGAGCGCTACGGCATGATTTCAAGCCTGTAGCCTGCGCTGTGGGCTGTCACGGCGGGCGTGTACTGGCTCTGCGCCGAAGCCACGCCGCTGATGAAGTTGCCTGCCATGTTGGCTGTCAGTTCGTAAGTGATGCTGTATGTGCCACGGGGAAGCCAGCCGATAAACAGGCGTGTGGTTGTGTCGCTGTTCTCGCGGTAGAAGCGCACTCCTGCCGATGCGACATAGCCCGGAAGCTGGTCGACCGGTTCCAGACCGGCGGCGCGGTCGTCGGTGACAGTGACGTACTGCAGGTCGTCTTTCACTTTCAGGGTAAGGACTACACGAACACGCTCGCCAAGACGGATTTCGTCGGCATACTGCCATTTGCCGTCGCGGAGCACACTGAGCTGCTTTTCGATGCTCAGTCCGTCGCAGGCTTTGGCCTCGATGCGGTCGGTGCGTCCGCTGTAGCGGCTGAACAGTGCGCCCCATGCGGGAGTCTGCGGGTTGTCGCGGTTTATGACAAGGCGGTCCGCGCGTGTGCTGTTGTCGACTGCCATGGTGAAGTGTCCGGTCATGCTTTCGGCCTGTGGCAGTTCGAGCTGGCGGTCGCCCAGACTTATCCGGGGCAGTTCAGCCGGTACAGTCCATCGGCTTCCGCTGCGCAGGAAGGCGGCGATAAGGTTGGTGGGGTCGCACGATGCGAGGGCATCGGTGCGCTGCGAGCGCATCACCAGCCACTGGCGTATGCCGTCGATGAGCTGAGCGTCGGGTTCGAGACTTGCCCATGCGAAGAGTACCGACGAGTACTGGTCGATGTCGTTGACCGACGGGAAGAAAATGGCTCCGTCTTTTTCGGTCTGGGCGAACTCGGCGATTGAGTTCATCACTTCCGCAGCCACGTTGGCATAGCCATAGTGTTTCAGCATGAGGGCGGCGCGGGCTTTGGCTCCTACGCCAAGTTTGCGCCAGCCGCCGACGACTTCCTGGACTGTGGCTTCGATTACCTTTTTAGCCTTAAGTCCCGGCTTGTGTGCCGGAAGGAGGGTGTAGATCCATGCCAGTTCGGAATCGGTTCGTTCGTCGCCCAGCTGCGACTCGCAATAGCTCAGGGCGCGGTCTGCCATCTGGCCGATGCGTCTGTCGTCGGGCAGATAGCCCAGAGAAGACAGCTGTCCGATGGTGAGCAGTACCGAGCGTGTTGCCCACAGACTCGACTCATCGTCCCAATCGCCCCAGCTCCAACCGCCGTCGGCCTTCTGCAGGCGCGACAGAGTACGGATGGCGGAGTTTATGTCGGCGTTTACCATCGATTTGCTGAAGAGCAGTTCGAGCCGGGCCATGCGTTCGGTCTGCGAGGCGGCGGCCTGAACCCAGGGAGTCTGGTTGAGAGTGGCGAGTTTGAGGTTGTCGTTTTTCTCAAGCTGCGACACCAGCGAGGAGTCAGCTTTGTTGTCGAGCGCCCGGCGCAGTGTGGCTTCTATCTGCGGGTCGGAGTGAATCAGACCGGCCGAGGCTGCGGCCCGGAAGAGCTGGCGTGCTGCGCCTGTGGAAGTATTGGCCTTGCTTTCATAGAGCGAGGGCAGAGCCTTTATCACGTCCCAGGCCGGATTGGAGCAGAATTCGAGTGCCAGCTGCATCTTGTCGGACTTTGGCAGCTTCACCGATACTTCGGCAGTGTTGGCGGTAAGGCTGAAAATCTGGCTTTCTATAACTTCGGTGCTTGCCGGAAGCACAGGCAGGGCTGCCTGCTCGCCATCGGTGAAGCGGCCGAGAGTCGAACGCACGCGGTAGCCTACCAGCGACGCGTCGGACGGTGCAGTGACGGAAAGCGACACTATTTCCGAGCCGCCGGCTCCGACCAGACGGTTGACCATCGAGGTCGAAAGCACTTTTCCGCTGCTGATGTCGAAGGTTTCGGCCACGGTGTGAATGGTGTCGGCGGTTGCGGTGTTGTTGTAGACGGTGGCCAGAATCACGGCGGAATCGCCCGCGCGAAGGAAGCGGGGCAGATTTGGCTGCACCATGACGGGCTTCTGCGACACGACATCGCGGACGAAGGTGCCGGAGTTCAGACGGTCGTCCCAGGCGAAGGCCTGGAAAGTCCAGGTGGTATTGGCCTCGGGTACGGTGAACTCAATGTCCACATTGCCTTGGCTGTCGCTTGTCAGCGATGGCATCCACAGAGCCTGCAGCACTTCCGACGGACGGTAGCTGTCAAGTGCCGCACCGTTGTTTTCCGTAGAGTTTTCGCCTCCGGTGCCGGCATCGGCAGCCTCTTCTTCAGCCGTGTTGTTTTCGGCGGATTCCACTGCGGCCATGTCGGTCGTGGCAGCGGACATATATACTCTTTCCTCTGCATATTCCTGAACCAAGCCGTTAGCGGCCTTGCGATGCATGCCGCCGCGTATCATTATGTTGCCCATGCTGTGAAGCACGATAGGATAGCGCAGTTCCGGAGATTGGAGATAGGCCGGCGGCAGTTCTTTGACAGAAGCCGACATTCTCTCAGTGGTTTTTATCCACGCCATGTTGGCGTAGGTGCCGTAGTTGATTGATGTCCAGTTGCCGGGGCGCGTGAATCCGGACGGCCACGACAGTTGTGTCAGTGCGCTCAGAGCCTTGTTGTAGGCTGTGGCCACGACAGCGCTGGCCAAGTGGCTGCGGCTTTCGGGCGATGTCAGGCGCAGACGCCAGTGCTCGCGGTCGCCGGGGGCGATGCGGTCGCGGAAACTTTCGCCTTCGATTCCGATTGTGCGGTCTACTTTCTCGCTCACCGCAATATTCTCGGTGTATACGATGCCGTCTTTTACGGCATGTAGGGTAAGGCGTCCTTGTTCGTAACCTTCCGGCAGAGTGAGCTTCATGCGGTGGAAGCCGGCTGAAGTTTCAAGTCCTTCGACCGAAACCAGCAGGCTGTCGACACCCAGTGTCATATACAGGTAGGTGTCTTCGGGTACGCCGTACAGCAGTTCGCCGGAGTGGCCATGGGCAATGCTGAGCGACTTTTTCGGCACGAACAGTGGGCGTGCCGCGCTCATGGTGCCGAGGCGGGTGTTGTACAGGCTTATCGGACAAGACGCGGTATCGGCCAGAGCAGTGTCGGCGGTCCACACGTTGAGAGTGTAGTCGCCCGACGGCACATCAGTCCAATCGGCCATATAAGCGGGTGCGGAGGCACTGCCCGAGGCTAAGTCCCTGCCGTTGTAGGTCAGGTTCCAGCGTATCGGGGTGTTCTGGCGCAGGCCGTCGGCATTGTAGACAGTGGCGGGAATCGCCACACTGTCGGCACAGTTCACCGAGCTTTCGGCCAGAACTATTTCAAACTGTTTTCCGGTAGTGAAACTGGCTGAGCAACTGCGGCTTTCTCCGCCAGGCGCTGTCACGCGCACATCGGCTATGTAGCAGTCGAGGGCCGAGAGTCTGAGCAAGCTGTCGGACAGCTCTATGGTGAAGTCGCCCGACGCATCGGTAGTGGCGGTCACATAAGCTATGGTCTGCTGCGGCACAAACCAGCGGAATCGGCTGGCTCCCTTGATTTCGGCCATTACCTCGGCATTGGCCACCGGCATCATGCTGTATGTGGTGGCATTGCCGTGAAGAGTCACACAGCCGCGCCGGGGAGTGTCGCGCAGAGTGGAGTCGATTCTGACCGCGAACTGAGGCATGCGGAAGTCGCTTACCTCCACAGAGGCGTATCCGGTATTGTTTCCGTTGTATTCGGCTCTGAGGGAATATGAGCCGGTGAGACCTTCGGCTGAGGTGACAGAGAAAGCCGCTATGCGGCCGAAGCTGTCGGTGGTCAGAGTGGTATCGGCCACGGTCTGGCCGTTGACATCGGTCATGATCAATCTGACATCGGCGCCGCTGCAAAGTTCCGATTTGTCGCTCCGAGGGTCGTAGCTGCTCAGAGTGGCTGCCCAGCGTACGGTGTCGCCGGGATGGTAGAGGGCGCGGTCGGTGAGAATCAGAGAGGTGTATGATTTTTTGTTATTGCTGTATCGTGAATAAGGCGCCACGCTGATCATTTCTCCGAAATCGTTTGTGCGTCCGTGGCTGACGAGTTGCAGATAGCGGCGACCGGACTTGTCGGTAAGCTTTCGCGGCAGACGGAAGCGCAGGGCGCCCTCGTCGTCGGTCTTGCCCATGCTCACAGGTGCCACAGCATTCTGTCCGGCGCGTCCGACTCTTACGTTTACGCCCTGCAGCGGACGTCCGGATGCTGCGTCTGCCACAATGGCGGCGTTCTCAGTACATCCGTTGATAATAATAGGAGTCATTGACGTACAGAGCACAGGCACCGGGTCGCGGCGTGTATTGGCAGTGTTGGTCAGTACAGGCGAGATATAATAGTATACCTCTTCATCGGCTGTGAATCTGAACGAAGTCTCCGCCTGATATGGAGTGGCGTTTTTCGGACTGACGTTAAAGCGCTTTACTTCAGTCTTTCGCGGTTTTGAATTGTTCACGGCTGCATATCCGTTGCTTGTGCCACGGTATACGATAATGCCGGAGCCGTTGTCGCTTATATTGCCGTAGCTTACCTTGATTTCAAATTCCTTGCCGGGAATGCAGGTCTCGGGAGCTGTGAATTCAATCCACGGCCGTTCCAGCTCTGTAAGAGAGTTGCGCAGGGCATTGATGTTCCAGTAGCCGGGATAGCGGTCGATTGCGGCGCGTGCCATGCCTGCGGCTTCGGCGGTCGCGTTGCGGCAGTTGAAGGTGTTGAGATACTCTTCCAGAAGCTGGCAGGAGGCTTCGCTGTCGGAATACCGCTGATAGAGCTCCAGCAGTCTGGCACGGCGTACTTCTGTGTCCAGAGGCATGTTTTCGAGCTGGCGGCAGAGCCAGTTGATCTGGCTGTAGCTGCCCGGGCTGCCGAGGGCTATTTCTTTTTCGATAATGGAATTGCGCAGCAGTATTGTCTCCGGCTCTGAATCGTAAGCGTTCAGTCCGGTAGCCTTCAGTGCTATGAAGTCGCGGACGGTGGGGTAGTAGAGCAAGGCTATGCGGTCGGCGGTGACGATGTCGCTAAAGTCGTCGAGACGGGCCGGGTCGGTGCAGGCCAGGTTGTAAGCATCGTTGAGCAGAGACTGAATCTGAGCCCGGAACTGACGTCCGTTCCATTGCGCCACATCGTCGGGCAGGGGTTCGTCGGGCGTGTCGCTGCGGTCGTATTGATAGCGTCGGGCGTTGTATAGTGAGTTGAGAGTCTGTGCCTGCATCAGCAGCAGGAGCGATTTCAGCGCCGGCGACTTCTGTTGTTCGGCCAGTGCGTGAATCCGGGCCGGCAGCATGAATACACTGTCGTTGCCGAGCGACATCGTGGCCACGGTGATTTCGAGCATAGCCAGAGTGGCGTCGTGACCTTGGCCGCCGGATTCGGCGAGTTTTTTCGTGGCTTCGGAAATCACAGTCTGCGGGTAGGCGAAGTCGGGCTGTGATGCGGCACCACGCATTGAGCCTGCGACAGCAAGCAGCGAGATAAGGCTTAGGATCAGTTTTCGCATGAGATTGTATAGTGTGAGATGTTGAAAGAGAAGAGAGTACAAGGATGTTGAAAGAGAAGAGAGTACAAGAGGGTGTCGCAGACTCCTGCTGCAGGAACTGCAACACCCTCTGTGAGATGTCTGTCGGAATGTAGCCGGCTCTGATTATTTCAGAGCGCAGCCCTTGCACTTCTCGCTGATTTCAGTGAAGAAGTCGTGGCCTTTGTCGTCTACGAGAATGAATGCGGGGAAGTCCTCCACTTCGATTTTCCAGATGGCTTCCATGCCGAGTTCGGGGTATTCGAGGAGTTCGACCTTCTTGATGGAGTTCTGAGCCAGGACAGCGGCGGGACCGCCGATGGAGCCGAGGTAGAAGCCGCCGTGGCGCTGGCAGGCGTCGGTCACCTGCTTGCTGCGGTTACCTTTGGCAATCATCACCATGGAGCCGCCGGCGGCCTGGAACTGGTCGACGTAGCTGTCCATGCGGCCTGCGGTTGTGGGGCCGAACGAGCCGCTGGGCATTCCTGCGGGAGTCTTTGCCGGGCCGGCATAGTAGATGGGGTGGTCCTTGAGATACTGCGGCATGGGTTCGCCCTTGTCGAGGC
>CAMWUD010000133.1 GCA_947177365.1 uncultured Porphyromonadaceae bacterium
CGCGCTCCGCGACCCGCATGGCATCAGAGGGTCATTCTATTATTACGATGATGATGTGGTGGTGCTTGCGGGTGAACGTCCTGTTATACAGACAACATTTAATGTCCGCAGAACCACAGTACAGGAACTCGCTCCGGGCGAGGCTCTGATTGTTGACAAAGCCGGAGAAATCAGTGTCGACAGAATCCTCGAAGAAGGCGATAACCAACGATGCTCGTTTGAGCGGATATATTTCTCGCGAGGTTCGGACGCAGATATATACCGGGAGCGAAAAGAACTCGGCCACAGCCTTGTGCCTGCCATAATGGACATGATTGGCGGAGATTTTAAAAATACCGTATTCTCGTTCATACCGAATACAGCCGAAGTCGCCTATATGGGTATGGTGGAAGGGCTCGGCCAGCAACTTGACCGGCGCAAGACCGAACAGATACTCGAGCTTCAGAATTCCGGCGGGCTTAATCCCGAGAGCCTTGAAAAGGTAATGTCTCAGAAGCTGAGGCTTGAAAAAGTGGCGCTGAAAGACATTAAATTACGTACTTTTATTGCCGAAGGAGAATCGCGGAATGATCTCGCCGCACACGTATATGATGTCACATACGGATGTATACGCAACAATATAGACACTCTGGTTGTAATCGACGATTCGATTGTCCGTGGCACCACATTGCGCCAGAGCATCATCAAGATACTTGACAGACTGCATCCGCGTCGTATAATCATAGTGTCCTCTTCGCCTCAGGTCCGATATCCCGACTATTATGGAATCGACATGTCGCGCATGAGCGAGTTTATAGCATTCAAGGCAGCTATTGAACTTTTGCGCCGGAATGGAATGTCAGAAGTCATTGACAAGGTCTATCATGACTGTCTTGCGCAGCTCGAATTGCCCCCCGGGAAACAACACAACTGTGTAAAAGAAATATATGCACCGTTCTCAGACGAACAGATCAGCCGTCAGATAGCCGATATGCTCACCGGCTCAGACATTAATGCGAAAGTGGATATTCTGTATCAGAGTATCGCAGGACTTCACCGCGCCTGCCCCGGATATCCCGGCGACTGGTATTTCTCCGGAAACTACCCGACACCGGGCGGAGTAAGGCTCGTTAATAAGGCGTATGTCGACTACTACGAGAAATTTCTGACTGAAACTAATTGAATATTAGAAAAAAATTGCGTAACTTTGCGGGCAGAAATTTGAAAACAAGGTTTTATGGACAATTGTAATAAGGAGATCGACCTGCTTTTTGAGACAAGCTGGGAGGTTTGCAACAAGATCGGGGGCATATACACTGTGCTTTCGACCAAGGCTGCTACGCTCCAGTCTATGTACAAAGATAAGGTTATCTTTATCGGACCGGACGTATGGACGGAGGACAACCCCTCGCCATACTTCACCGAATCAAAAACCCTGCTGCGCAAATGGGCCGGTCAGGCATTGCTGCCACAAGGCGTTGATGTGCGTATAGGCAGATGGGACATTCCTGGAAAACCTATTGCCATTCTGGTTAAATTCAACGGCATGTACGCTGTAAAAGACGAGTTTTACGGTCGTATGTGGCAACTATATGGCGTGGACTCCCTCCATGCGTACGGCGATTATGACGAAGGCTGCGCGTTCGCGCATGCCGCAGGAATTGTAATCGAAAGTCTGACCCACTTCTTCAGCAAGCAGAAAACATCTGGCAATAAACCCCTGTCAGCTATCGCCCATTTTGATGAATGGACTACCGGCATGGGATTGCTTTATGTAAAAGCGGCGCTTCCTCAGGTAGCAACTGTTTTTACAACTCACGCCACAAGTATCGGACGCAGTATCTGCGGCAACGGAAAGCCTCTGTACGACTATCTTCAGGGCTATGATGGCGACCAGATGGCCCGGGAGCTGAACATGGAATCCAAGCACTCTCTTGAGAAAGCTGCCGCATTGCAGGCCGACTGCTTCACTACAGTAAGTGAAGTGACCGCCAGAGAATGTGAGCAGTTGCTTGGCCGTCGGCCTGATGTAGTGACGCCGAATGGCTTTGAAAAAGGTTTCGTTCCAAAAGGAGGACGCCTCAACACTGCCCGAAAGGCAGCACGCGGCCGCATGCTGGAAGTCGCATCGGCTTTGACCGGCGTGTCTTACTCCGATGATACATTTATTGTAGCTACGTCCGGACGCTGCGAATACCGCAACAAAGGCATCGACCTGTATCTTGACGCTATGGATCTGCTGGGTAATCTCGACCCTGAACGCAAGGTGCTCGCATTCGTTATGGTACCGGCATGGAGCGGTCAGCCCCGACCGGACCTTGTCAATCAGCTTGGTCTCGGAAATAAGCAGCGCCTTGGCGATCCGTACTGCACTCATACTCTGCACAACTACGACAGCGACCCGATAATACAGCGTATACACGGACTCGGATTTGCCAATGACGGCAACTCCCGGATTACTGTCATATATGTGCCTTGCTACCTCAATGGCACTGACGGAGTATTCGACATGAGCTACTACCAGTTGCTTCCGGGTTTCGATGCCACTGTATTCCCGAGCTACTACGAGCCGTGGGGGTATACTCCGCTCGAAAGCGTTGCATTCGGCGTGCCTACTGTAACAACCAGTCTTAGCGGCTTCGGCCAATGGGTTCTTGACAGTTTCGAAAATTCATTCGAAGCATGCGGGGTACGTGTCGAGTCGCGCGGTGACAGCAATTACAGTCAGGTATGCCACGAAATAGCCGGAGACATCCGATCGCTTATCTCGGACTCAGCCGATGAAAGAACCCGCATTATGAAGGCGGCCATGAATACAGCCGAGGCTGCATCGTGGGCCAACTTCATTAAAGACTATGAAAAAGCATACTGCATAGCTCTCGAAGCCGCAGCGCGGCGCGTTGGCGTGCAGAAAGCTACCGATACTCCTGCGCCCAAAAAACGTGGTCGCAAGCCAAAGAAATCATAGTTACTTATCTATATATCTTCAGGCGGAAATAAATTCCACCGCCTCCTTATGAACTAAAACATAATCAGAAAATACATTTATGAAACTTCCGGTTAGTAATACCAACGCCCCTGTGTGGCGCGACATCACTGTGAAGTCCGAACTTCCCTCTCAGCTTAAAGCTCTTGACGAACTGGCCAAGAACCTCTGGTGGGTTTGGAACAGCGAAGCTAAAAACCTTTTCCGCGAGCTTGACGCCGACCTCTGGCGCGCGACCGGCGAAAACCCTGTGATGCTTCTTCAGCAGCTCAGCAGCGACCGCATCAAGGAGATTATCGCCGATCAGGTCATGATGGACCGCATCGCAGGCGTATATGCCGACTTCAAGGAATACATGAAGAAGCCCATGCGCAAGGACGTTCCCTCCGTAAGCTACTTCTCGATGGAGTATGGCCTGTGCAACTGCCTTAAGATATATTCCGGCGGCCTCGGTGTGCTTGCGGGCGACTATATCAAGGAAGCCAGTGACTCATGTGTCGACATGACTGCTGTCGGATTCCTCTACCGCTACGGCTATTTCACCCAGAGCCTCAGTGTGGACGGCCAGCAGATTGCAAACTATGAGCCGCAGAACTTCAACCAGCTGCCCATTGAGCAGGTTCTTGACAAGAACGGTCATCCGATGATTCTCGAAGTACCCTATCCCGGCAGAATCATATACAGCCACATCTGGCGCGTGAACGTGGGTCGTATGAAGCTTTATCTGCTCGACACCGACTTCGACATGAACTCTGAATATGACCGTCCGATTACACACCAGCTTTATGGTGGCGACTGGGAAAACCGTATCAAGCAGGAATATCTCCTCGGCATCGGCGGTGTGCTCATGCTTAAGAAACTCGGAATCAAGAGCCAGCTCTACCACTGCAACGAAGGTCATGCCGCGCTGCTCAACCTCCAGCGCCTTGTCGACTACGTAAATGAGGATCACCTTGACTTCAATGTAGCTCTCGAACTGGTACGCGCATCAAGTCTCTACACTGTTCATACTCCGGTTCCCGCAGGCCACGACTATTTCGATGAAAGCCTGTTCGGAAAATACATGGGCGAATATCCCGCAAAACTCGGAATCAGCTGGAACGACCTTATGAACATGGGTCGCGAAAACCCCAACACCAACGAACGCTTCTCGATGAGCGTGTTCGCTCTCAACACATGTCAGGAAGCAAACGGCGTAAGCTGGCTCCACGGCGAAGTGTCAAAGAAGATGTTCGCCGGCATATGGAAAGGCTATAACTGGCGTGAAAGCCATGTCGGCTACGTTACCAACGGTGTGCACATGCCTACATGGGCCGCTTCGGAATGGAAAGAGTTCTATACACAGAAGCTGGGTGTGCAGGTATTTGAAAACCAGAGCGACCCCAAGGCTTGGAAAGGTATCTTCAGCGTTCCCGATGAAGAAATCTGGAACATGCGTATGCTGCTGAAGAACAAGTTTATCAACTTTGTAAAACGCGACTTCAAGGCCAAATGGCTCGCAAACCAGGGCGATCCGTCGGCTGTTATGAAAATCGTTGATAAAATCAACCCCAATGCGCTGATTATCGGTTTCGCACGTCGCTTCGCCACATACAAGCGCGCACACCTGCTCTTTACCGACCTTGACCGTCTGGCTAAAATCGTAAACAACGAGCAGTTCCCGGTACAGTTCATCTTCTCCGGCAAGGCTCACCCCGCTGACGGTGCAGGACAGGGTCTGATCAAGCGCATAATTGAAATCTCGCGCATGCCGCAGTTCCAGGGCAAAATCATCTTCCTGGAAGACTATAACATGATTGTGGCAAAACGCCTTGTGACCGGTGTTGACATCTGGCTGAACACCCCCACCCGTCCGCTCGAGGCTTCCGGCACATCCGGTGAAAAAGCCGAAATGAACGGTGTGCTCAACTTCTCCGTACTTGACGGATGGTGGTACGAAGGCTATCGTTTCAACGAAAAGGCAGGCTGGGCTCTTACCGACAAGCGCACATATACCGATCAGGCTCAGCAGGACAAACTTGATGCCGCCACAATCTACTCGATGCTCGAAAATGAGATTATACCCCTTTACTTTGCAAAGAACTCAAAGGGATACTCGCCCGAGTGGATTCAGTACATCAAGGGTTCGATCGGAGATATCGCGCCCCACTTCACCATGAAGCGCATGATAGATGATTATATCGATCGCTTCTACAACCCCGAGGCCAAACGCAGCAAGTCTCTTCAGGCAAAGGACTTCGCTCTTGCCAAAGAAATTGTAGCCTGGAAAGAGAAAGTAGCTTCGGAATGGGATGGCATAAAGGTATTCGACATCCGTCACAGCGGTGAACTCTCGAACAGCATAACCGGCCAGCCTTTCCGTGTAGAGGCTATCATCGATACAAACGGCATTGGTCGTGACCTCGGTCTGGAAATGGTTGTCTACCGTCAGGAAAACGGTGAAGAGGTTTTCGTAGGAACCGAACAGTTCAATGTTGTCAAGGAAGAAGGAAATGTGCTTACCTATGAGCTCAAATCCACCGTAAAGGATCCGGGTATCTTCAGATACGGTTTCCGTCTCTATCCTGTCAACAAAAATCTGCCCCACCGTCAGGACTTCGCGTTCACACGCTGGATCTAATTCCCGGCAGCAATCCGATAAAAACAGAAACGGCTCTACTTTCGCAGTGGAGCCGTTCCTGTTTTTTGAGATAATCGCCTTTGAGATTCAGGAAGAATAAGCAGAATAAAAAATTCAGCTATAAAAGAACGACATTTCTCTCCGCAGAGAAATGCATATTTATTTATCCGCAACAAAAAAACACACATAAGTCAGAGATTGTGCCATTCTTCCAAAAATGCATTTTCTGAGAGAATAAAAAATTAAAAAAAATTCCGTAAAAAGTTTGCCTGAATCCAAATTTAATGACTATATTTGCGCACACAATCCAAAAGTAACTAACCACTTAAATCTATACACAAGGTATAATTACCTAAAACTCAAAGTTATGGATATTAACAACATCATGAGCGCCCTTGAGGCCAAACATCCTGGCGAAAAGGAATATCTCCAGGCAGTGAAAGAAGTGCTGATGTCGGTAAACGATGTTTACAACCAGCATCCCGAGTTCGAACGCAACAGAATCATCGAGCGTATGGTAGAACCGGACCGCATCTTCACTTTCCGTGTAACCTGGATTGATGACAAGGGCGAAGTTCAGAACAACATAGGCTACCGCGTGCAGTTCAACAACGCGATTGGCCCGTACAAAGGCGGTATACGTTTCCACGCATCCGTAAACCTCTCTATCCTGAAGTTCCTCGGTTTCGAGCAGACTTTCAAAAACGCTCTCACCACTCTGCCTATGGGCGGTGCCAAAGGTGGCTCTGACTTCTCGCCCCGCGGCAAGAGCGACCGTGAGATTATGCGTTTCTGCCAGGCTTTCATTCTTGAACTCTGGCGCAACCTCGGTCCCGACCAGGACGTTCCCGCCGGTGATATCGGCGTTGGTGGCCGCGAAGTTGGCTATATGTACGGCATGTACAAGAAGCTCTCCCGCCAGTGTACCGGTACATTCACCGGCAAGGGCCTGAGCTTCGGCGGCAGCCTTATCCGCCCGGAAGCTACCGGTTTCGGCGCTCTTT
>CAMWUD010000134.1 GCA_947177365.1 uncultured Porphyromonadaceae bacterium
GTACCGCACAGGTGAAACGCGGCGAACTCGAACTCGAATTCGTGGGCGCACGCAAAGAGTCATATAACCGCGACTCCCGCAACCCTATTGTCGAAGACGGCACACTTGAAGACGACATCAGCCGACGCGACTTCACCATCAATGCCATGGCTCTGAGCGTGACGCCCGACAACTTCGGCGAGCTCGTGGATTTCTTCGACGGTCTTGGCGATATCGAACGCCGGATAATCCGCACTCCGCTCGACCCGGACATAACTTTCAGCGACGACCCGCTCAGGATGATGCGTGCCATACGCTTCGCCACACAGCTTGATTTCACCATATACCCCGAAACGTTCGAAGCCATACGGCGAAACGCCAGCCGCATCTCCATAATATCGACAGAGCGAATCACCACCGAAATCAACAAGATAATGGCTTCTCCAAAGCCATCCATCGGCTGGAAGCTCCTTCTCGACTCCGGTCTGCTCAAACTGATTTTCCCTGAACTCGCCGCCCTCTCCGGTGTAGAGACTGTCAACGGCCGAGGCCATAAAGACAACTTCTACCACACTCTCGGAGTCCTCGACAATGTAGCTGCTGTGTCCGACAAACTGATGCTCCGCTGGGCCGCTCTGCTGCACGACATCGCCAAGCCGCGGACAAAACGCTACGAAGACGGCGTCGGCTGGACATTCTACAACCACAACATGGTAGGAGCCAAGATGGTGCCGCAGATTTTCTCCCGTCTGAAAATGCCTATGGGACAGGAGATGAAATATGTGCGCAAACTCGTAGAGCTGCACATGCGCCCCATAGCTCTGGGCGATGAAGAAGTCACCGACAGCGCCGTGCGACGGCTGATGAACTACGCCGGCGAGGACGACCTGGCCGACCTGATGATACTGGCACGAGCCGACCTCACCAGCCGCAACGAAGCCAAACGCCAGCGTATTCTGGCCAACTTCGACATAGTGGACCAGAAATACGAATACATACGGCGCATCGATGCCGAGCGTGCAAAAAAGAACCCGGTCGACGGCAATGAAATCATGCACATATTCAACCTCGGCACTGGCCCGCTTGTAGGCTACTTCACCAAGAATCTGCGGCAGGCCATCAAAGACTGCGAAATAGAAGACACCCGAGAAGCGGCACTGGAATACATATACCGTCTCGCCGCCGAAGCTGGCGTGGAAGCGGTCAACCCGCCGACTTGTCAGGATGCCGAACAACAAATACCGCAATAACCCGTCTATGTACTACGTAAGCAAACGACTTGAAATATCGGCCGCACACCGGCTCGAACTTGACTACGAAAGCAAATGTACAGCCGTACACGGCCACAACTGGATCATAACGGTACACTGCCGCGCCAAAGAACTTAACTCAGCCGGCATGGTGACCGACTTCACCCATATCAAACAGAACATCAGCGACCGCCTCGACCATAAGCTCATCAACGATGTGCTGCCGTTCAACCCCACCGCCGAGAACATGGCCCGCTGGATATGCGAGAACGTACCAAACTGCTACCGTGTCGACGTACAGGAAAGCGAAGGCAACGTGGCTTCATACGAAACAGACTGCTGATGGAAAAGCTGTACAAAGTAAACGAGATTTTCTATTCGCTTCAGGGCGAGGGATTCCACTGCGGCACTCCCGCCGTGTTCCTGCGTCTGAGCGGATGCAACCGCGCGTGTCCGTTCTGCGACACCGACCACCACGACGGCACCATGATGTCGGCCGATGAGATAGCCTCGACTGTAGCCGCCTACCCTGCCCGGCATATTGTTGTCACAGGCGGCGAACCAACCCTGCAGCTCGACAGCGCGCTGCTCGGTGTTCTGAAAAAACTCGGATTCTACATCCAGATCGAGACCAACGGCTCAAACCCCGTCCCACCCGAAATCGACTGGGTGACTTGTTCGCCCAAGGACAGACCGTGGCATATCGACCGCATCGACGAACTGAAGATTGTGTTTCAGGACCAGGACGTCGAGACAATAGCCGCCGCACTGCCTGCTGCCCATCGTTTTCTCCAGCCGTGCTCCGGAAAAAACATCAGCGAGACAGTCGAATATATCAAGGCCCACCCCCACTGGCGGCTCTCCCTCCAGACCCATCGCCTGATTGATATCCCATGATGTCTGCAATACTACGCCTCATATGCCTGACGGCTCTTCTGTGCCCGCTGTTGTCGAAAGCGCTGCCCGCCGACACTACAGTGAGTTTCACCGTGTTCTATCCCGGACCCGACATATACGAACTGGAAGGACACGCAGCTCTGCACATCACCACCCCTCAGGCCGACTATGCCGTCAGTTTCGGCACCTTCGATTTCGAGCAGCCCAACTTCGTCTACCGTTTCGTCAAAGGCGAGACCGACTACTGGGCGTCCGCAGCTCCGTGGCAGTACTTCAAGGACGCGTACATCGGCCAGGGACGGCGCATTTGCGACATGCAGCTAAATCTGACGTCACAACAGAAAGCACGGCTCATTGAACTTGCTCTGGACAATCTGCGCCCGGAAAACAGAGTCTACCGCTACAACTACATCAAAGACAACTGCGCCACACGTCCGCTCGGGCTTCTTGAAAAAGCCATCGCGCCCGACTCCCTCGTTCTGGCACCGGTGACAAGCATCGGCAAAGAGCATCTGACCAGCTTCCGCAATGTCATGCGCCACTTCCACCGCAACTATCCGTGGTATCAGTTCGGCATCGATCTTGCTCTGGGCAGCGGCATCGATTACCCTATCAGCACAAAAGAGCACGCTTTCGCTCCGGCTCTTCTCGCCGAACAGCTTCAGGGCGCCACTATAGACGGTAAGCCGCTTGTCGGACAAAGTATTGAGATAAACCCGGACGCCACCGATGCCACCGAAGACCCGACCCCATGGCTGCTGTCGCCAATGAGCATCGCCTTGTGGCTGCTGGCGTTCACGCTCGGCATCACAATCAAAGATGTCAGACGTCTGAAGGTAAGCCGCTGGTTCGATTCACTCCTTTTCGGCATCTTCGGCCTGGCCGGCTGTCTGCTGACATTTCTGATATTCATATCGGTCCATGAAGCCACATCGCCAAACTATCTTTACCTCTGGCTGAACCCTCTCTGCATGATAGCCGCGATTTTTATTTGGATAAAAAAACTGAAAAACGTGGTTTTATGCTACCAATTTGTTAACTTTGCACTCATATTCGCCATGGCCGCCTGCTGGCCCTGGCTTCCCCAAAGCGCCAACGCAGCCTTTATACCGCTGATTATCTGCGACCTCATGCGTTCGGCATCATTCATATACATCAACTATTTCAAGCGAAATACAAAAGCCGCGTGACAAAAGACACCGAAATATCGCTCAGCCGACGCCTGATGCTTGCCCTGATTGCCTCAATGGTGACCATGGCCATTCCGGCGCAGACCAATGCCGACAAGAAGCAGCCGCAACTGCTGCTGAATGTCGTCATTGAAGGTCTGGACGCCACTCAGCTCGACCTGCTGCGCGACTATTTCGGACAGGACGGATTCAACCGCCTGCTCAGCCAGGGTGTGGTACTCAGCGGAGAATACGGCACGGCTCTCGACCCCACAGCCGCTGTCACCGAACTGATGACCGGTGCCTCTCCGTCAGTGACCGGCGTCAGCTCCGCCTCCCGCTTCGACCGCCGCGCAATGCGCAGCGAACACATATTCGACGACGGAAGCACACTCGGCAACTACACCAACAGCACATACTCCCCCGGCGCTCTGCTCGTAAGCACCCTCTCCGACGAAGCCCGCATCGCCGGCGGAGGCGTAACACAGGTATATGCCGTGGCGCCCGATCCCGGCGTGGCTATTGCCCTTGGAGGCCATAGTGCCAACTGCGCCATGTGGATCGACGACCGCAACGGCAACTGGGCCACCACCACATTCTATAAAGACCCGCCCTCGCTTCTGGGTTCGCGCAACAGACTGAGCCACCTCTCGCAGAGGCTTGACACCATGTGCTGGACTCCGCTTCTGGAAGCCGACCGCTATCCCGGACTGCCCGAGCATCTGACACACTACCCCTTCCGCTATGCCTTCGGACGCAGCAATACAGCCCGCTTTGCAGAATTCAAGGACGCACCCGGGCTGGTGAACACCGAAGTCACATCCATGGCTGTGGATCTGATAAGCACACTGCGTCTCGGACAGCACAACGGACTCGACGTACTCAGTGTAGCCTATACACTCAATCCATACGAGGGTGGCAAGAACCCCGACACCCGCTACGAACTGATTGACAGCTACTACAGGCTCGACGCCGACCTGGCCCGACTTGTAAAAGCGGCCGAGAAACAGGCCGGCGCCAATGCATCGGTTGTGATGATTACCGGTACACCACCGTCATCGCGCACACGCCGTGACGACCCCAGATGGATGATACCCTACGGAGAATTCTCCACACGCAAGGCCATGTCGCTGCTCAATGTCTACCTCATAGCGCTGCACGGCAACGGTGAATGGGTACAGGCTTACTCCGACGGCTGGTTCTATCTGAACGACAAACTCATAGAAGAGCGCAAAGCCGATGCCACCGTACTTCGTGCCGAAGCGGCGGACTTCCTCAGCCGTATGGCTGGCGTAAAGGCCGTACACACCAGTGATGATGTGCGCCACGGACGCGCGGGAGCCAATCCCGACGCACTGCGACGCAACACCCACTTCTCGACATGCGGCGACATGCTGCTGGAAGTGCTGCCCGGCTGGCAGCTTACCGACGACAGCAACCCTCGCGGCGCTTCGTCAGAAAAATATGAAAAAGTGCAGCGGGAGACCGCCACAACCGCGCCGGTGATAATCATGGCGCCCGGACTCGCCGCACGCCTGATACACACACCGGTCGACATACGCATGGTGACACCTACCGTATGCCGCCTGCTGCGCATACGCTCCCCCAATGCCGCCTCAATGCCGGCAATCAATCTCTGACCTGAACATTTTCGGTCTCTGAACCACTGAATCTCAGGAATTTTTACTATCTTTGCCGGCAAAACCACCACGCACAGTCCGACCAAACAGCATACGGACCGTGCGCGATTGCGTATATACAGATAACTACATGAAACAGAAATAAATAAACAACACCATATAATGTCATTCATAAACGTACTCAGCAAACTCTTCGGCAACAAGTCGCAGCGCGACCTCAAGGCAATCATGCCTATCGTGGAGAAAATCAAGGCCAAAGGCCCGGAACTTCAGAACCTCACTCTCGATGAGCTCCGCGGACGCATCGATGCGGTGCGCGCCGACATCGATGCCGCAACAAAAGCAGACGCCGATGAAATCGCAAGCCTCAAGGCCGAAATAGAAACCCTGCCCTACGACCAGCGCCAACCACTTTGGGACAAAATCGACAAGCACGAGAAAAATATCCTCGACACCCTCGAAGACAAACTCAACGAACACCTGCCTGAGGTATTCGCCACCATGCGCGAGACAGCAGCACGCTTCGCAGCAAACGACACAGTCACCGTCCAGGCCACCGAGCTCGACCGCGAACTCGCTGGTCAGGGTCGCGATTTCGTGACTATCGAAGGCGACAAAGCCATCTGGAAAACCACATGGCTCGCCGGCGGCAACCCTGTGACATGGGACATGGTACACTACGATGTACAGCTCATCGGCGGTATCGTGCTCCATCAGGGAAAAATCGCCGAAATGGCCACCGGCGAAGGCAAGACCCTTGTGGCCACCCTGCCCGTATTCCTCCGTTCGCTCTCCCGCCGCGGTGTCCATGTGGTAACCGTCAACGACTACCTCTCCAAGCGCGACTCCGAATGGATGGGTCCGCTGTATATGTTCCATGGCTCTACCGTGGACTGCATCGACAAGCACGATCCCAACACTCCCGAACGCCGCGCCGCTTACAACTGCGACATAACCTTCGGTACAAACAACGAATTCGGTTTCGACTACCTGCGCGACAACATGGCCATGGAACCCGAAGACATGGTGCAGCGCAAGCACTACTACGCCATCGTCGACGAGGTTGACTCTGTGCTTATCGACGATGCCCGTACCCCGCTGATTATTTCCGGTCCTGTACCCCGTGGCGACGACCAGTACTTCGACATCTTTAAAGCAAATGTGCAGAAAGTCGTAGAGTCGCAGCGACGTCTCGTCACCAAGATTCTGGCCGAAGCCAAAGAAAAAATAGCTTCCGACAACAAAGAGCAGCAGAAAGAAGGCGCCATACTCCTGTTCCGTGCCTTCAAGGGACTGCCGAAATATCAGCCGCTGATCAAATTTCTCTCGCAGGAAGGCATGAAGAACCTTCTGCTCCAGACCGAAGCACACTACCTGCAGGACAACGCCCGCGAAATGCCCTTCATCACCGACCCGCTGTACTTCGTCATCGACGAAAAAAACCGCAGCGTCGAACTCACCGACAAGGGCATCGATGAGCTGACCGGCAAAATCGAAGACCCCACATTCTTCGTGCTTCCCGACATCGCCGCCCAGCTCTCCGAACTCGAACATATGCCCGACACAGCCGAACGCCAGGCCCGCAAGGACGAAC
>CAMWUD010000135.1 GCA_947177365.1 uncultured Porphyromonadaceae bacterium
CTTACCGACAACAAGGATGACCACTGCAAGAATTTCAGTTTCATAGTGCGCCGGGGCACTTCGGGCAAATGGCGATGGCACATTGCCCCGGCATACGACCTTACCCTATGCACGGAAGGCTACAACGGCGAACACGCCACATCGGTCAACGGCACAGGACATCCGACAATCTCAGATTTCATAGCGGTCGGCACCAAGATAAAACTGCCGGAAACAGTATGCCGCAGGATAATAGAAGAAGTGGCCGACAACTGCGGCAACCTGCTCAGGTATAAACTCAAATAGTATCAGAGCCGGTTCGATTTTTATCCCGATTTTTGTTTGACATATCTCAGGCAAAGGCGCAGAGGAACGTCAAAAAACACTCGGTGTAACTCTGCGCCTACTATAGAACAATTCGATTGTTCTCTTCTTTTTAAGGTATGGCAAAGCCATCGGGGTACTCGGCGTGAGATTTCCACCAACTCCTACACGCTTGGCTATCAGTAAATTTGCGCAACTCAGAAATATTTGCTAATTTTGGGGCATGAAAAAAACATTTCTCGCCGCCATCTCAGCCGCGGCGGCGCTAATTTGCGCAGCCTCTACGCCCACTCAGATCGACTATTCGGCGTCGCTGGAGATGAACGCCTCCAGCGGCAGGACAGCGCCTTATATGATCGGCTCATGGAAAAACGGCCGTAACCCATATAAAAACAGCGCCCTGCTCGACCTTGCCGCAAAAAAAGACATCGACCGCAGCCGACGCTTCGACTGGAGCGCAGGCATCGAAGTCCTCACCGGCTGGCAACACTCCCTCACCTACGACCGCTATCTGGCCGAGTCCGACAGCTGGGGAACCAGCACCATGACTCCCGCACGCATCTGGCTGCAACAGCTCTACGCCTCAGTAAAATACCGTGGAGTCTTCCTGCAGGCCGGCATGAAAGACCACCACTCCATAATACTGCCCGACGGTCTGTCGAGCGGCGACCTCAGCCGCAGCGACAACGCCCGCCCGGTACCGGAAATCTCTGTCGGCTTCATCGACTTCCAGAACATACCCTTCACATCCGGATGGGTGCAGATCAACGGCGAAATCGCTTACGGTCGATTCACCGACGACAGCTTCAACCGTCAGCAATACAACTTCTACGAGTGGCTTCTGGCCGAAGATATCTACTACACCTACAAGCGATGCCACTTCCGCACCAATCCGGCACAGCCGCTGAGCATCACCGTAGGCATGCAGGCAACAGGCCAGTTCGGCGGAAAATCCTACATCTACCGGCGAGGCAAACTCACCCAGACCCGCGAGCGCGGATTCAAACTGCGCTATATCTGGGATATGTTTTTCCCCTGGCAGGGCAACGGCGACAGCTACTATGAAGGCAATTCCCTTGGCAGCTGGGATTTCAAGGCCCGCTACACTCTGCCCGACAAAAGTGAGTTGAGCTTTGCCTTCGAATGGCCTTGGGAAGACGGTTCCGGCATAGGCAAGCAGAACGGCTGGGACGGTCTATGGGGACTGTACTACTCACGTCCGGGACGCTCATTGATTACCGGCGCCGCAATCGAATATCTCACTTTCTGCAATCAGAGCGGCCCGCTGCACTACGCCCCCGGCGACCATACCGACACCGACATCACAGCCGAGGCCACCGGAGGCGACAACTATTACAACAACGACGTCTACGGAGCATTCGACAACTACGGACTGTCGATAGGCTCGCCCTTCCTGATGTCGCCCCTGTACAACGCCGACGGCTATCCGGCTTATCTGCATTCCCGCACACGCGGATTCCACGCCGCGATAAAGGGCTGCGCCGGAAGCGAAGTAGACTACCGTCTGATGCTCAGCTGGCAGGAAGCCTGGGGCAACGGACGCCTCCCGCAGGCCACCGCCCTGCACAACACTTCAATGATGGCGGAAGCACGCTGGAACGCATCGCGCATCACCGACGGCCTGAGCCTTTGCGTGCAGGCGGCTTTTGACTCCGGCGACCTCCGTGGCGACAACTTCGGAGCCTATATCTCTGTTAAATATCAAGGCAATCTGACTTTCAAATGAAACTTTCACGCATATTTCTGCCCCTTGTCTTAGCCGTAATATCAGCAGGATGCACCTGCAACGACGGTGACATAGGCCCCTGGTTCGGTTCCTGGAGCATGTCGGAGATGACTGTCGACGGCCGGACTCCCGACGGTTTCGACCCTACGGCCACCATCTGGGAATTCCAGTCATCGCTCATCAGAATCAGTCTGCTGGGCGAGCATCATACCATGGACGACATGAGCTGGGGCACATGGCACGAATCCGACGGTCATCTGTATCTCGACTACACCCATCCGTCCGACAAATACGAAAACTCCAACGGTGAATACGAAGCCCCGTCGTGGCTGCTGATTCAGAAAAATTCTGTGGCGGAACTCGACATTCTCGAACGGAGCAATCGCCGCATGACACTCGAATACATCACTCCAGAAGGAGAAAAAGTAGTTTATACACTGAAGAAAACCTGGTAAAATGATAGACATCGACAAACCTGTACTTGTCACCGGCGCCGACGGCTTTATCGGCAGCCACCTGACCGAACTTCTGCTCAGCCGGGGATTCCGCGTGCGCGCTCTGGCCCAATACAACTCCTTCAACACCTGGGGCTGGCTCGAACAGATCAGCCATCCGGCGCTTGAGGTGGTCTGCGGCGACATCCGCGACCCGAATTTCTGCCGCACCATCTGCCGTGGCGTCGGCACCGCCTTCCATCTGGCAGCTCTGATTGCCATTCCGTTCAGCTATGTGGCCCCGGACAGCTATGTCGACACTAACGTAAAGGGCACCCTCAACATGTGTCAGGCGGCCCGCGACGAAGGCCTCGACCGTCTGGTGGTGACCTCGACAAGCGAGGTCTACGGCACCGCACTCTACGTGCCTATCGACGAGAAACACCCGCGCCAGCCACAGTCGCCATACTCCGCCACCAAAATCAGCGCCGATGCCATTGCCGAGAGTTTCTATCTGAGCTTCGACCTGCCGGTAGTAATCGCCCGTCCGTTCAACACCTACGGCCCGCGTCAGAGCGCTCGCGCCATCATTCCTACCATAATATCTCAGATTGCCGCCGGTGAAAGGCAAATCAAAGTCGGCGACCTCACCCCTACACGCGACTTCAATTTCGTCACCGACACAGCCCGCGGCTTTCTGGCTCTGGCACAGGCCGACGGCATTGAAGGACGCGACATCAATATCGCCACCGGCACCGAAATCACCATGGCCGACACCCTCCGCACCATCGCCCGCCTGATGGGCGCCGACGTGGAGTGGGTCACCGACCCCGCCCGTCTGCGTCCGGGCAAAAGCGAGGTGCGCCGCCTCTGCGGCGACAACAGCCTCATCACCTCGCTCACCGACTGGCGCCCGCAGGTGACTATCGAAGAAGGCCTGCAACGCACCATCGAGTGGTTTCTGAAGCCGGAAAACCTCGCAATGTACAAAGCCGGAATATATAATGTCTGATATTCTCATAGCCACCGGTACCCGCGCAGACTGGGGTCTGCTGTCGCCGCTTGCAAAGGCACTTCGCAAAGTGCCCGGAAATGTCGTGCGCATACTCGCCACAAACATGCACCTGCAGCAGCAATACGGCAACACAGTATCGGAAATCATCGCCGACGGTTTCACCCCCGACGCCTGTGTGCCTATGCCTGAAGGCGACTCAGCCCTCGACCGGGCCATCGCCATGGCTGCCTGTCTGGAAGGCGCGGCACGCGAAATGGCTCGTCTGAAACCCGACATGCTCGTAATACTCGGCGACCGCTATGAAATGCTGGCTGTGGCTTCCGCCGCCACCATGCTCGGAATACCTATAGCCCATCTGCACGGCGGCGAACTCACCTACGGAGCCATCGACGACAACATCCGCCACGCCATATCCAAACTCGCTGCGCTGCATTTCACATCTACCGAGGCCGCCCGGCAGAGACTCATCGCCATGGGCGAGGCTCCTGAACGCGTGGTCTGCAGCGGCGCCATCGGCGTGTGGAGTTTCTGCAACTTCAGCCCCATGAGCCGACAGGAGCTGGAGGAGTCGCTCGGATTCAGCCTCGACAGCCCGCTGTTTCTGGCCACTTTCCACCCGGCCACTCTCGACCCGGAAGACCCAGCCCTGCGTTGCCGCGCCATGCTTGAGGCCATTGACGCCTTCCCGCATCACAAATCGATAATCACCTACCCCAACAACGACCCCCGTTCGGAGGGTATAATCCGCGAAATCAAAGCCTACGCCGACAGCCGTCCGGGCAAAGTGCTGCTCATACCGTCGCTCGGTCTCCGGCGCTACCAGTCGGTGCTGCGCTTCGCCGATGCCGTGATAGGCAACAGTTCAAGCGGCATTCTCGAAGTCCCGTCGGCCGGCATACCGACCGTAAACATCGGTATACGTCAGGACGGCCGCGACCGCGCTCCATCGGTAATCGACTGCGGCGACAGCGCCGATGAAATACGCAGCGCCATCGCCAAAGCCATCAGCCCCGGATTCAAAGCCATGGCCGCAAAGGCCCGAAACCCTTACTTCAAAGACAATACGCTCGAAATCATCGTCAATACAATCTCCGGAGCCGATTTCAACAATCTGAAAACAAAAAAATTCCATCATATATGCACCGACCGCTAATCATAATTCCGGCCAGAGGCGGAAGCAAAGGCATTCCACGCAAGAATATCCGCCTTCTTGACGGAAAACCGCTCATAGCCTACACCATTGAAGTGGCCAAGGCTGTCGCAGGCGACCCGCGGCTGATTGTCCTCAGTACCGACGATGCCGAAATCGCCCGCGTGGCTCGCGAATGGGGCATTGATGTGCCATATATGCGCCCGGCAGAACTCGCCGCCGATACCTCCGGAACCCGCGAAGTGCTCCTGCACGCCATGGACTGGGCCGACAGCCAGGGCCTGCACTACGACTGCGTGCTGCTGCTCCAGCCTACATCGCCGCTGCGTACCGCCGAAGACGTCCGCCAGGCCATAGACATGTACTCTCCGGATATCGACATGGTGGTGAGCGTGATGGAATCGGCGGCCAACCCTTATTACGACTGCTTCGAGACCGGTACGGACGGCTTCCTGCACATAAGCAAGGGCGACGGCACTCTTACCCGCCGTCAGGACGCGCCTCACGCCTGGCAGTACAACGGAGCCGTCTATGTGATAAACCCGGAATCACTGCGCCGTATGCCCATGGGCGCCTTTCCACGGCGCGTGCCTCTGGTCATGAAGCGTGAAAACAGCATAGACCTCGACACCCCGCTCGACTGGACCATCGCCGAGGCAATAATGAACAGCAGAAAATGAACCAGAACAGATACCTCATACACTCCGGAGCCGCCCTCCTTGACGCTCTCGCCCGACTGAACTCGCTGTCCGGCGGCCCGATGACGCTGTTCGTCACCGACGAAGCGGGGCGCGTCACCGGCTCGCTTACCGACGGCGACGTCCGCCGCGCTCTGCTGGCCGGTATGCCGCTCGACTGTCCGGTCGACCGCGCCGCACGCCGCGACTTCAGCTACATCAGCACCGACCACCCCGATGTGGAACTGCTGCGCGAATGTCGGCGGAAAGGACTGCGACTGCTGCCGGAACTCAGACCCGACGGCACCCTCAGCCGCATCGTCAACCTTGACCGCACCACAAACCTGCTGCCGCTCTCGGCCGTTCTCATGGCCGGCGGCAAAGGCGAGCGCCTGCGTCCGCTCACTCTCAATACCCCCAAGCCGCTGCTGCAGATCGAAGGCAAGGCCATCATCGACTACAATATCGAAGCTCTCGCGGCTGTAGGCATCGACCGCATCACAGTCACCACCCGCTACCTCGCCGAACAGCTCGACCGGCATTTCTCAGCTCCGGTCGCCGGCGTGCAGGTACACACCGTACGCGAGGAGCAGCCGCTCGGCACCATCGGAGCCGTAAGTCTCATCGACCTGCCCGACGACGGCGACACTCTGGTGATGAACTCAGATATACTCACCACCATATCATTCGAAGACCTATATATACGCCATCGCGAATCCGGCGCCGATGTCACAATCGCCGCAATCCCCTACCAGGTGTCTGTACCCTTCGCTATCCTCTCGACAGAAGGCGAACGTGTGACCGGACTTCAGGAAAAACCTACCTACGCCTACTTCGCCAACGCCGGAATATACATCTTCCGCAACAGCATACTCCGGAGCATCAGCCGCGACACCCCGACCGATGCCCCCGACCTCATAGCGCGTGTCATTGACGAAGGCGGCCACGTGGGCTATTTCCCTGTCAACGGCACCTGGCTCGATGTGGGCACTCCCGCCGACTTCGCCCAGGCCGCCGAACTGATGCGCCACCATAAAAACTTCAGCCGGCGGTGAAATTCCACGCCGGTATTTGTTATATATTCACAGACTAAGAGCCGGTTCGACAATAAATGTTAACGCCAGGGCGGTCAGTCTTTGAGTGAT
>CAMWUD010000136.1 GCA_947177365.1 uncultured Porphyromonadaceae bacterium
GTGCAGGCCGATGGCGGATTTCTGTTCAGTGGCTTGCCGGAGGAAGAATTATATACAGGTTTTTTTGTTGACAACTCATTTTTATGCGAAGTCGCAAAACCCGGGAAAGACTCGCTGCTTATAAAAATTTCAGAGGAAACACTGCAAAAACTGACCAAGGCCGAGGAGCTTGCCGAGCTTAAGGTAGAAGGTCGGACTCAGTATACCGAAGGCAACAAGACTACGTTTATACCGACAAAAGATGAAAAACGGATATCGCGCGGAGGTATAGAACTGCTGCGTACTATGTCGTTGTCATCGCTACGTGTCAATCCGATAGACAACTCTGTGACAAATGCTGCCGGAGGCGGGGTAGCGCTGTTTATCGACATGCAGCCGGCCACGCAGGCGGAGGTGGAAAATCTGCGTTCGATGGATATTCAGACAATTGAATATCTGGAGTCGCCATCCGACCCTCGCTTTCAGGGAGCAACCTATGCGGTGAATTATGTGATGGTGAAGTATGAGTACGGTGGGTATACCGGAGTTTATGCGAACCAGAGGTTTATTGACAATGTCGGGTCGTACAATCTTTATTCGAGAAATACAGTAGGCAAGATGCTGTATGATTTCAGCGGAGGCTTTTCATATATCAAGAGATCTCATTTCGGACAAGACGATGTGTCGGTTTACAACTTTCCCGATTTCAGCATCGAGAAGACAACGACAGACAAAGGCGGAAAAAGCGACAGCCGGTCGGGCTATGGTACGTTCAAGGCTTTATATCAGACGAGCAAGCTGAGTATAGCCAATACGGTAGGTCTGTCCGGAGGAAACGCTCCGAGAAATGTCAGCTTCGGCAACGTGAGCTATAGTCCGGAATATTTTCCGGATGAAGAGTCATCGAAGTATTCCCGTCAGAGCAATTTCAGCGTGGTATGGGACGGAAATTACTTCTTTACACTGCCTTATGAAATGGCACTCAACATATCTGCCAAGGCATCATATGCCCGCTATCACAAAGGTTTTTCATATATTGAAGGAGATGTGTTCGCCAATGATTCAAGAGACAGGGCGGAGGGGTATGGTGTTGACGTGAATCTTAAGAAGAGAATCGGCAATCAGCGAGTGGGACTACGCGTTGTCAGCAGTGGGTCATGGAACCACATTAATTATACCGGAAATGTCAATTCAGAAGTCAGCAGTCGTATACTCACCGATCGCTTATACGCGGTGGCTGACTTGTCGTTTGGGAAATTTTGGTCCTCATTGAATGTCGGTATGGAGTATAATTCACAAATTGTCAGTGGTGTGACTGAAAACTCCCTTCTTCCGAAGATGTTCGTACAGGGCGGCTATAATTTTAGTCCGCAAAGCAGTCTGACGCTATATTCAAACTTTACACCGTCAGTATATGGGGCGAGTGTGAAATCGGACAACCTTGTGATACTGAATAGTCTTGATGCGGTACGCGGAAATCCGTTGCTAAAATTTGAGAAATATTTCAATATAGGCACTATATATAAATTTTCACCCAACCGGAAATTCGACATGTCTGCGCACTGGACATTTAACAGAACCAGCAATTTACATGTCTATACATATGAACCGGAAATATATCAAGGCATGCCTCTGATGGTGAGAAACTCTGTCAACTGCGGTTTTATGAACACTCATGACTATGGGCTGAATCTGTCGTACAGCCTCTTGAATTCCAAATTAATTTTTTCGGCGAGTGTGACCGGTCATACAGATGCGCGGCATTCGGTAACGAATTACAGCGGAACGAGTGTTGACTTTTTTGGCAATGCGCTGTATACCTTTGGTAATTTCTATATTCAGGCTACGTATCAGTCGAAACGAAAGAGTATTACCTCTGTAATGGAATATCGAAATCCGGCATTTTACAGATTTGATATAGGCTGGGGCAACGGCAATCTGTATATCACCGCACAAGCTATCAATCCGACTGTAAGCAATTATAAGAGCAGTATCGCTATTATCGATACCCCGACATACAGTTCCTGGACACAAAACTACAGTGACAGCAGCCACAGATTGTTTGCTCTTCATATATCATACAACTTCTCCTATGGCAAGAAGATACAGCACGGCCAGCAGCTCGGCGAGCTGAAGGGCGGAGGGTCAGGCATACTCAATTACTGATAGGAGCGGGCTATGGGTTTTCGGCTGATACGGCAACAGGAGACCATGGTATCCCAGCCTCCACTCCGGGCCTCTTAGCGCCCCTCTGCGCCTACTATAGAACAATTCGATTGTTCTCTTCTTTTTAAGGTATGGCAAAGCCATCGGGGTATTCGGCGTGAGGGAATCACGATACGAGAATATGCATAATGTCAAATATATTTTGTAACTTTGAAATATGAAAACAACATTATGCATGTTTTTCGCGCTGCTTGTGCTGACTGTATCCTGTGGCGGAGGAGAAGCGGAGCGGCTTATGAACGAAGCCGATTCAATCATGGAGCTGCATGCCGATAGTGCGCTTCAGATACTACAATCCATTGACTCCGCCCAGATTGGCGACGTGTCACAGCAGGCTAAATACTCACTGCTGATGACACAGGCCCGAGTTAAAAACAACCTTGTCAGCCTCGCCGACACGGCGGCGCTGCCTTACCTCGAATACTGCTATCGACATGGCACGGATTATGACAGGATGAGAGCGGCGTTTTATACTGGCTGGTTGTATTATCAATATCAGGATTATGTAAAAGCTGTCAGACATTTGAATTTGGCACGAGATATAGCGCAGATATGTGATAATCATTATTGGCTCGCCAAAATATATGAAGCCAAAGCCGATATTTATGGCCTAAATGGATTAGATGATGATGCAGTAAGGAATCGCATGAAGGCAAGAGATAATTATAAACTTGCCGGAAAGACGTTGAATGCGGATTACTCTGTTTGTGATTTGTCAATGGATTATAGACATGTTGGAAATCTTGATGAATCAGCAAGGCTGCTTGACAGTCTGCTTCAAATGAATGAAAGTGGAAATTCAATTTCTGCCGGATTACATTGTTATATATTACGACAGCAGGCTATCTTGAATTTAGAAATGTCAGAGTATGAGCGTGCGGATTCGTGCCTGCGAATGCAGGATTCCATAGCAGGAGGTGCATACGACTATTATGGAACATTGCGCGTTTTGACAGCTATAGCAGTCAGACAGAATCAACCGGAGCAAGATTCTCTGTTGAGTGTTTATAAGTCAGTCATGTCGAATGGCAGTGATTCTGCATATTATTATGGTTTGAAGAGAGCAGCTGAGAGGGTGCGGAAGAACCATGAGCAGGCGGATTTATATGCTGACAGTATGATTATCTTTCAAAATAGTGAAGTATCACGAGTGCTTAGACAATCAGTTTTACGAGAGGAATTTGAAATTCAGAAGGGCAAGACTGAAGTTTTAGGACATGATAATAAGAAACTGTTTACTGCAATTGTATTTCTTGTTATTGCAGTATTTTTGGTTGTTTTGTTTTTCCGCCTGCGCATCGTATATTTAAGGAGAAAGACAGACCGTCAGATTCAATCTGTGAAGGACATGCTTTTGCAGTATATGTATAATGAAGAGGTCTCTCGTGCTGAAAATATTGAATCTTCACGTGAATCGGAGGAATGTGAGATTAATCCGGTGCTGTTGCTTTATCGCGATTACATGAGGAAATTACTAAAGATATGTCATAAATACGAGAGCGAAAGGCAAAAGGGTAATGTTGGCAAGGAGTATAAACAGATTAAGGAGGTTATGAAATTCTTCGGGAGCAAGGAAGAATTGCAGCGTATAGAATCTGCAATCAATAGTTCATACGGGGGGATACTTGATAAGCTTAAAGATATATATGGGAAGCAGTATGAAGAGAGCCGACCTACTTTGATTTTGCTTTTGGCCGGATTTATTCCACCGGTAATTTCGTCTATATTGGATGAGAATATCAATACTGTTTACACCCGACGTATGCGACTTATCGCTAGGTTAAAGGAAATGGAGGATGCAACTGCTGGCCGCTGTCTGTTGTTCTTTTCGTGAATTAACATACTTTAACTCGCATATACCATTGACTAACGAGATATAATCTGTTCACTTGGTTATAGAACTGTCTGAATTTCAGTGTGTAACCAATGTGAACAGATTTTGTTTCTGTGTGCGTTTTATATGCCTGACTGTTAGATGGTTACAAATGCTGTGAACAGAAAATTTTTATCTCGAAATATTTGCATAACTATAATTGCAGTCGTAAATTTGCGGCATAATCACAAACTAACCGGCCATGAAGAAAACACTGCTATTATTCATCGTATTTTTCCAAATTTGTTTGTTTTCACTAAATGCACAAACCAATACAGGTTCGACAAGTTTAGGTTCCGGAGTTGTAATAACACCGGTAAAAGATCTTCCCGGAGTTCCGCAGAGACCTAGGATGCCTTCTTTACAAGAGGTATATGCAACCTTTGAAGACGGCTATCTGACCATCAGTTTCAAACTGTCTGAAGGCAGTGCATATTTATATGTATATGGTGAGGACGAAGCAGCTCCCCGCTACACTGCCGGATTTTCTACGATAACGGAAACAACGTTATATCTCGGTGACATCTCGAATGCCTATCTGCTTATAGAAACAGAATATGGCAATGGGTACGAGGGCTGGATTTACTGAGCTGAGTTAATCAACGTTGTCGGTGAATGCCGATAACTATTCTTAAACCTTAAAACTTTCTTATCATGAAAGAGAAGTTTTTTATCAAGGTTCTTCATGAAGAACCTGTAGCGGAGTTCTCTCTGCAGGACATCGTAGGTGGTGCAGATTGCGGGTGCAATTGTACTGATAATGGCTTCGAATGTGGTTGCTTTGGTGGTTATTGCGACTGTAACAAAGGATACTTATGTTATCCGAATGGTGGTGGGATAGGATTATGTCCAAGTTACCTCAATCCCGGCCCGATTGATAGATGGCCATAACCCTATGAGACAAGGACGTGCCGGAGATCAGCGAATACCCGGCACGTCCGTTTTACAATAAAAACATAATGCTCGTAACACCTATATAATCATGGAATTATCAATTTATACCTATCTATTTAAAGACAGCGGCAAGTTCTATATGTATAACTCCGAGGTAAATTTCTTTTCGGAAATTTCTGATGAGCTATATAAAGTTCTGAAAAACCGCAGCTGGCAGGAACTTCCTGCCGAGGTTCTAAAGGAATTGACAGATAGAAAAATACTCGTAAAAAGCGCAGAGAAATACAATTACTATAATTCACAGAAACTGCTTTTTAACGCGCGTAAATACGACAGCGCGCGTCTGTCGCTCGTTCTTGTGCCTACAACCGCATGCAATTTCGACTGTCCCTATTGCTTTGAGCCTAAAGCGAATCCGAAAATGATGAATACGGAAGTAATCAATCAGGTACGGGATTTCGTAAAGTCCTTCAAGGAAGCGAAATCACTAAATCTCACATGGTATGGAGGCGAACCGCTGCTGGCTTTCGAGCAGATAAAGAAGCTTTATGCCATGCTGACAGAAGAGGACATGCCGAAAATCAGCAGTCATTCGATAGTGACAAACGGCTATCTGTTCAATCAGGAAGTCATTGACTTTTTCAAGGCTACCGAAATCAAATCCATTCAGATTACTCTTGATGGCACCAAAAAGCGCCATAATACTACGCGTTGCCTCAAAGGCTGCGGCGAGCCGACCTTTGATGTCATTTTAAGAAACATCGACAATATTCTGCGTGAACTCAATGCCGCATACCTTAGTATAAGAGTAAATATAGACCGGACGAACTATAAAGAGTATATAGAGCTTTTGAGATATTTCAAAAACAAGTATCCCGACAACAAGCACCTGTCGGTATATCCGGGGCTGATACGTGCAGAGACAGAAGACGGAAAGTCGCTCAACTGCGACTGCTTCGGCTGCGAAGACATCTTTGAACTCAACCAGCTGGTAAGAGCCGAAGGTCATGATGTACGACTAATCCCGAAGAAGGAAAGTCGCGGTTGTATGGTGCACAGTCTGAACTCATATATCATAGGTCCGGAGGGTGAACTCTATAAATGCTGGAACGATGTGTCGGATCCGGAGCTTACAATAGGCAATATATCCACAGTAAAGCTAAACGGAAGCACACGCTTGCTGGATTTTATGACGGAGACCACTCCGTTCAATCCGGAGTGTAAGAACTGTCATGTGTTTCCGGTATGTGGAGGCGGCTGCGCTTACTACAGATTGAGGAACTATAGGGAAGGTGCGAGCTTTGCTGTATGTTCACCATTCAAGGACTATGGCAGGCTGAAAAGCGCTCTTTTGGAGGGCGTGAGACCGGAACTGACATAGAAAATCGCATTTTGCAGAATAAATAATGCGAATAGTTTTGCTTTTGTGGAAAAATGTCGTATATTTGTGGTGAACTTAAAATTTATTTCTATGAAA
>CAMWUD010000137.1 GCA_947177365.1 uncultured Porphyromonadaceae bacterium
CATATGGGACTCGGTGTAGTGCTGATAGTCCTGGCTGTGGTCATGGCCATAGTGACAATATCACATCTCGCCCATGGCGGAGCCGACCAGAGCGTGACCGCCGGACGGAGCATGGCCGAGATTGTGCAGTCAGGCGAGGAAGTCCACAATGTGGGCGGAGTATTCGGCGCCCGGCTGTCGCAGTGGCTTATGGCCGACAGTCTCGGTATCGGTTCGTTTGTGATGGTGGTATGGCTCGGCATACTGGGCCTGAGCCTTGTCGGTGTGACAAGAAACAGATTCTGGACCCTGACCTTCCGCTGCCTCTTCACAGCCATAGCCATATCTATAGTCGTAGGACTCCTGACATACGCTTCGGACTCCTATACCCACTGGGGCGGAGCGCACGGACACTTCGTCAATGAAATTCTGCTGCGCTATTCCAGCTGGCCGGGAGCAGTGGCGGTGTCGCTGATGATGATAGGCCTGCTGGCAAGCGTGTATCTGAATCCGCTGCTGAAAGCCAGGAAAGCGATGAACGAGAAGCTCACGGCCATGCGCGACATGCGACGCGAGAGAATCGAACGCGACCGTCGGCGCTCGCTCCAGAATGTCGGTGCGGCCGATGTGCATGACGCCGACAGCAAGCTCGATTCCAGACCGGTGAGCTTCGACGGCGAAGAACTTGACAGCAGGCAGGCCGCCGGCGACAGCCGACAGCCTGTCGCCGACACTCAGGCTGAGCCGGCTACGGACAACAGCCTCAGCAGCCTGTCGGATATGTCGGCTCTTTCGGACCGCATGGGCTGGCCCGGAAACAGCGATGCGAATGATGCCGCCGCTATGGAAAGCTTTGCCGACGAAACGGACGACAAAGGATTCAGCATAGATTCTGATACTGATGCCGCAGATGATGCGGAGTCATTTACGAATGAGGATGAAGACCCGGATTTCCAGATCGCAGCGACCGAGTCCATAGAGCAGGCGGACACACGCGTGGCGCCCGGCGACCACAGCGGCCTCGCATTGCCCTATGACCCGAGAGCCGACTTGTCGCGCTACAACATGCCCGGTGTCGACCTGCTTGACGAGCGCGACTGCGGACCGGTAGTCGACGAGCGCGAGCAGGAGGAAAACAAAGAAATGATTGTCAACACCCTCAAAAGCTACAATATAGCCATTGCCAGAATCGAGGCTACAGTAGGCCCGACAGTGACCCGCTATGAAATTGTGCCGGCAGAAGGTGTAAGAATCGCGCAAATCAAGAACCTCGAAGATGATATAGCCCTGAGTCTCGCCGCTCTCGGAATACGTATAATCGCTCCGATTCCCGGTAAAGGAACGGTCGGTATCGAAGTCCCCAACCGTGTGCCCCGCACAGTGTCAATACGCTCGGTGCTCGGAAGCCGCAAATTCCACGAGTGCACCATGAAACTGCCCATGGCCATGGGTACGACTATCAACAACGAAGTGTTTATCCGCGACCTTGCCGACATGCCCCATCTGCTGGTGGCCGGCGGTTCCGGACAAGGCAAGTCGGTTGGTCTGAACTGTATCATAGCATCCTTGCTCTACTACAAACATCCGGCAGAGCTGAAACTGGTGCTGATCGACCCCAAAATGGTGGAATTCAGCCGCTATGCCCGCCTGCAGAACCACTATCTGGCCAAGCTCCCCGGAGCCGAGTCGCCCGTGGTGACAGACCCGCAGGAAGCCGTGGCCACCCTCAACTCGCTCTGCGAGGAAATGGACAACCGCTACCGTCTGCTACGCGATGCCGGAGCTGTGAAGGTAGAGGAATACAACAAGAAGTTCGTAGCCCGCCATCTGAACCCCGAGGACGGACACCGCTATCTGCCGTACATCGTGATTATTGTCGATGAGTTCGCCGACCTTATCATGACTGCCGGCAAGGAAGTCAGCACCCATATAGCCCGTATTGCCCAGAAAGCGCGAGCCGTGGGCATGCACATGATCATAGCCACCCAGCGTCCGTCGACCGATGTAATCACCGGCATGATCAAGGCCAACTTCCTCGGCCGTATAGCGTTCAGAGTCCAGCAGATGGTCGACTCGAAGACTATCCTTGACCGCCCCGGAGCAAACCAGCTTATCGGGCGCGGCGACATGCTCTTCTCCCATAACGGCAAGCTGGAGCGAGTGCAGTGCGCCTTTATCGATTCCGACGAGGTAGACCGCCTGACCCGTTTCGTCGACGACCAGATGGGCTATCCCGAACCGTACCTGCTGCCTGAGCCGAAGACCGAAGGAGGCTTCGACGGCCCGCTGCTGGACCCGAACCAGCGCGACCCGCTGTTTGCCGATTGCGCCCGTTTCATCGTCACACAGTCGAGCGCGTCGACATCGTCGCTGCAGCGCCGGTTCAGTATCGGCTACAACAAGGCCGGCAAAATCATGGACCAGATGGAAGCCGCCGGAATCGTAGGCGCTTCGCAGGGACAGAAACCCAGAGCGGTTCTTGTCGACTCCATCACGCTTGAATCGATACTTAACAGCTGAGAAATTGTTATACATCCATGAAACGTATAGTAATATTCATAATAATGTTCGCCGGGCTCGTTGCCGCCGCATTCGCGGCCACACCGCAGCAGCAGCTCTCGGCGGCGGCGAAGAAACTCTCCGATGCCGCCTCGGTCAGCGCCACGTTTACGATGAAGACCAACGGCGGTCGCGGCGGCCATGTGAGAGGTTCCATGCAGATGGCCAGGAAGGCCTGCACGGTTTCGGCCGGAGGCATGACCATGTGGTACGACGGTACTACACAGTGGGTCTACTCGGTGGCTTCGCAGGAAGTGACAGTGACCAAGCCTGAGCTTGCCGACCTGCTTGAATCGAATCCGTTCGTGCTGATAAGCGGCTATGCGAGCCATTTCAATGTATCGGCAGGCGATGGCCCGTGTGCGGTACTTACCCCGAAAAACAAAATGTCGTCGGGAATCGAAAGCGCCAAGATATGGTTCGATGCGGCCGGATGGCCGTCGAGAATATACGTAAGATTCCAGAGCGATTCCACTATCGACGTGACCGTAGACAAAATATCCGTAGGCAAAGCCATGCCGGCTTCGGCTTTCCGCTTCGATGCCGCCAAATACCCCGAGGCCGACGTCATCGACCTGCGTTAGACCCAAGAATAACCTGAATATACCAACACCAAAAGACAGTATGGAAATCCATAAGACCAAATGCCTTATCATAGGCGCCGGCCCAGCCGGCTACACCGCCGGAATATATGCCGGACGTGCGAATCTGCAGCCAATAATGATTGAAGGACCCCAGCCGGGCGGTCAGCTCATCACCACCACCGAGGTGGAAAACTTCCCCGGATACCATGAAGGTGTCACCGGACCGAAGATGATGGAGGACCTCCGCGCGCAGTGCCTGCGTTTCGGAGCATCGATCGTGAGCGGCATAGTAAGCGATGTCGACTTCTCTGAGCGTCCGTTCAAGGTGCGTACGGCCACCGATGAATATCACGCCGAGACAGTGATAATCTGCACCGGAGCCGCAGCCCGCTATCTCGGCCTGCCCGATGAAAAGAAATATCAGGGCATGGGTGTGTCGGCCTGTGCCACATGCGACGGATTCTTCTACCGCAACCGCAACGTGGCGGTAGTCGGCGGCGGCGATACTGCCTGCGAGGAAGCCCTCTATCTGGCCGGCCTCGCCAAGAAGGTGTATCTGATTGTACGCAAAGACTATCTGCGCGCGTCGAAAGTGATGCAGAAGCGTGTGCTTGAAAACGACAAGATTGAAGTGCTGTTCAACACCAACACTGTAGGCCTTTTCGGCGAAGAACTTCTTGAAGGAGCCACAGTCGTGACCCACAAAGGCACCGAAAACGAGAACGAATACAATATCGCCATCGACGGATTCTTCCTCGCCATAGGTCATACCCCCAACACCAAGTTCCTGGAAGGCAAACTCGAACTCGACCCGCAGGGCTACATCGTGGTGCGTGGTCAGGGAGCCGAGACAAACATCCCCGGCGTGTTTGCGGCAGGCGATGTTGCCGATCCGGTGTTCCAGCAGGCTATCAGCGCGGCCGGAATGGGCTGCCGTGCGGCCATACAGGCCGAGCGATTCCTCGTGGAGCAGGGGTAATGCAGTGATACTGAGAAATCTGACGCTTCGATGTTGAAGAACATAGAAAAATTAATGACCGAAAATTTGGAAGTTCCAAACATAAAGCGTAAATTTGCGTTATAAAAGAAACGGCAAGAGAGCCGTGGCGGCAGAAAGCCGCTCAAAGAAATTCCCCACATCAAAGTAGATTGGGAAACTCGTCAATTTTACATGAAATACCGAGACAAGCTTAGCCGCCCGATGGCGGGCCCCAACTCTCGAAAGAGAGCGCTCTATAAGCCAGGCGGATTACAAAGGACGGCGAGCACTCAAATCCTGTCTTTTCGGAGTTTCATCGCATCCTTTGGTGTGGACTTATAAAGGCACTGACCTTCGGGTCGGTGCCTTTTCGTGTCTCAGACTGTGCGTTCTTTGGGGTCAAGCCGAAAACCCGGTGCTTGAGAATACGGAGTGGAGGCATCCCTGCCTCCACAGCATTAGGCGTCATGTATATATTTCTATCTTAGTCTTGAAAGAATGTCATACGCCGATAGTCGGTCGGACTCTGGCCGGTAAGACGCTTGAAAGCTCGAGTGAAATGAGCCGGATATTGAAATCCCAGGTCATAAGCTATTATCGCAATGTCATCGGACGAAGCAGCCAGCCGGTGGCAGGCGGCTGAAATCATCTGACGGTCGATCATAGTCTTGGGTGTAAGGCCCGTTTCACGCTTTACCAGATCGCTGAAGTATTTCGGACTCAGATTGGCATCAGAGGCAAAGTCGGATACCGAAGGCAGACAGTCATGACGTCTGTCGAATGCGAAATGCTCCTTAAGGCGTCGCTCGAACTGCGCCACAATGTCGGAGTTCACCTTATGGCGGGTGACAAACTGGCGGTCGTAGAATCGGTGTAGATATTCAAGTAGCAGCAGTATGTTTGCAGACAGTACCGAAGACGAATGGCTGTCGCAAGGCTGCTTTATTTCGCGGCTGATTTTGTCGAGACAGTCAGTGATGATGCAGCGTTCATCAAGAGAAAGATGCAGGGCTTCCGTCTGGGTATAGTCGAAGAAGCCGAAGCCGGAGATTTTCTCACCGAGCGGAGTGCCGTATATAAGGTCGGGGTGGAACAGCAGACCGATGGCGCTGACAGGGCGTTCGCCTTCAATCATTTCCACATCAATAATCTGTCCTGGCGCGAAACTGACAATACTCCCTTCCTGATAGTCATAGCTTTTGCGGCCATACTTGAGAGAGCAGCATACACCGTTTTTGAGAAAAACCGCATAGATGCCATATTCCAGACGGATATGGTCGGGGATGCTGGCGGCTTCGCTCATGTCGGCAACAGTTACGAGCGGATGCAGGGTGGGGAGGCCATAGAGTGTATTATATCTGTCGATTGAATCAAGTTTGATGTGTTCCGGTTCCATGTCGCAATATTTTATGCAAAGATAAGAGATATTATCCGGAACTCAAACAAAAGCGGCTCATATATGATTTATTTTGTTTGCATTGATTTGAAATTCAAAGATATAGTAAAATAAATACAAAAAAACAGCAAAAAAATTTGCACAGACAAAAAAATGTATGTAACTTTGCACTGTCAAAAGCGAGACCACCGCGATAAACAATGACATGGAGAGGTGGGTGAGTGGCTGAAACCACCGGTTTGCTAAACCGACGACGGGAGCAATCCTGTCCACGAGTTCGAATCTCGTCCTCTCCGCCCTAGATGAAAAGCAGTTTTACCAACTACAAGGTAAAACTGCTTTTCTCTTTATATGTGGTGCCCCGGAGTGGAGGCATCCTTGCCTCCACAATTCAGGGGCAGCGGATTTCGGGGTCAGTGAATCTCAAGTTGTGGAATCTCACGCCGAGTACCCCGATGGCTTTGCCATATCTTAAAAAGATGAGAACAATCGAATTGTTCTATAGTAGGCGCGGAGTTACGCCAAGGGTTTTATATAGAGCGGTTTATATAACCAAATATTTCGCACCATGAAACAGAAAGAGCGGGAGAAATTCGGAGAACTGGCAATAGAGCGTAACGAGAAAGGAGACGTTATGATGCCGCGCTATGATTGTGTCACCACCCACACCTCCCGACGCAGCGGCATAACCAACATGTACCTCTCCCATAAATTTACAATCGTCCAGATGATGCACGTCAGCGGTCACAAAACCCCAAAAACCTTCATGGACTACATCAAACTTTCATCCGACGAAATCGCCGACGAGATCGACGCAATCGTCAACGGCGCAAAAGAGGAAGTCTTCTAAGAGGCAAAGCATCTGCACATAGCTGAAAATCAAAATAAAAGTATTAACTTTGTGTATGGAAACAATTGTTCGTA
>CAMWUD010000138.1 GCA_947177365.1 uncultured Porphyromonadaceae bacterium
TTGCGCACTCCGTCGGCGCCGTATGTGGCAATCAGGGCGAGGGGGTCCTGCGATTTGCCGATCATCTTCGACATCTTGCGTCCGATGGCATCGCGCACGATACCGGTGAAGTAGACATTGTCGAAGGGCTTGTCGCCGGCATATTCGTAGCCGGCCATGATCATGCGGGCCACCCAGAAGAATATGATGTCCGGGCCGGTCACCAGCGTGGCGGTCGGATAGTAGTATTTCATCTCCTCGTTGCCGGGATCGAGTATGCCGTTGAACAGAGTGATGGGCCAGAGCCATGAGCTGAACCAGGTGTCGAGGGCGTCTTCGTCCTGACGCAGGTCCGAGGCCTGCAGGTCGGCACGACCGCTTTCGCGGCGGGCTCGCTCGAGCGCCTCTTCGGCTGTCGGAGCCACTGCTATGCGGGTCTCGCCTTCGGCATCCTCGTAGTAGTAAGCCGGGATGCGGTGTCCCCACCACAGCTGACGGCTGATACACCAGTCCTGTATATTTTCCAGCCAGAGGCGGTAAGTGGTCTTGTATTTTTCGGGCACGAAGCGGATGATGTCGTCTTCCACCGGAGGCAGGGCTATGTCGGCGAAGTGTTTCATCTTTATGAACCACTGCAGCGACAGACGCGGCTCGATAGGCACCTTGGTGCGTTCCGACAGTCCTACCTTGTTGACGTAGTCCTCGACTTTCTCCATCAGTCCGGCCGCTTCCAGATCAATCGCAATCTGACGGCGTACATCGAAGCGGTCCATGCCCACATAGAGTGTGGAGTTGCTGTTCACGCTACCGTCTTCGTCGAATATGTCGATGGTCTCCAGATTATGGGTCTTGCCGAGCATGTTGTCATTTTTGTCATGCGCCGGTGTCACTTTCAGACAGCCTGTACCGAAGTCCACTTCCACATAGCGGTCCTCTATCACCGGAATCACACGGCCAACAAGCGGCACGATTACCTTCTTGCCTTTGAGCCAGGTGTTCTTGGGGTCTTTCGGATTTATGCACATTGCGGTGTCGCCCATGATTGTCTCGGGGCGGGTGGTGGCCACCACGGCATAGCGGCGTCCGTCGGCATCACGGTGTACCACTTCCTCTTCGCTGCCGGTCTCGCCGCTGAAGTCGTCATCGGCCAGATAGTAGCGCAGATAGTAGAGTTTCGACTGCTCTTCCTCAAAGAATACTTCGTCGTCGGAAATGGCGGTGCGGTTCTGGGGATCCCAGTTGACCATGCGCAGGCCACGGTAAATCAGGCCTTTGTCGTAGAGGTCGCAGAACACCTTTATCACTGACTTGCTCCGCAGCTCGTCCATGGTGAAGGCGGTGCGACTCCAGTCGCATGAAGCGCCGAGTTTGCGGAGCTGCTGCAGGATTATACCGCCGTATTTGTCGGTCCATTCCCAGGCATGTTTCAGAAATTCGTCGCGACTGATGTCGGTTTTCTTAATTCCTTCGGCTGCGAGTTTGGCTATGACCTTTGTCTCTGTGGAGATGGAGGCATGGTCGGTGCCCGGCACCCACAGCGCGTTCTTGCCCTGCATTCGTGCACGGCGCACCAGTATGTCCTGGATTGTATTGTTGAGCATATGGCCCATGTGGAGTACTCCGGTGACGTTCGGCGGCGGAATCACTATCGTGTATGCCGGACGGTTGTCGGGGTGCGACTCGAAGAGTCGGTTTTCCATCCAGTAGTCGTACCATTTCTGCTCTACATCGGCAGGATTGTATTTGGTGGCTAATTCTTTCATGATGCGTTTTTTGTTTTGAAGCGCAAATTTACGAATTTTTCGCCAATGTCGGAAATGATTCTCTTATTTTCGCTGTCCGGCATAGCGCCCCAGAGCCATTTATCACAGGACCAAAGCCACCCGGAGTGGAGGCATCCCTGCCTCCACTCCAACATGCCTTCTATATCGCGCTATTGAACGGTTGAATCAAGTGTTATATACACATTTCGCTTCCTTCTTTGAACGGTGGAGGCAGGGATGCCTCCACTCCGGGTCAAGGCCTGCCACACTCAACTCTCCACATTTTACAAATGCACCAGAAATTGGCTACTATAGAACAATTCGATTGTTCTCTTCTTTTTAAGATATGGCAAAGCCATCGGGATACTCGGCGTGAGATTTTATCCCATGTCAACAAAGCTTCAAAGCCAAATCATATGCGCTAATTTGAAAAAATTCCAAATAAGCGCCCCGAAATTTTCATAGTACAGGAAAAATTACGACCTTTGCAGTCGTAATTTTTCCGCTTATGAGACTTTCAGAACTGAAAACCGGTGAAACCGGCATAATCGTCAAGATATTAGGCCACGGCGCCTTCCGCAAGCGAGTCATCGAAATGGGATTCGTAAAAGGACGCCCGATCAAAGTGCTGCTTCACGCACCACTCAAAGACCCCATAAAATACAGCATCATGGGGTATGACGTGTCGCTGCGCACTTCCGAAGCCCAGCTCATAGAGGTGGTGCCTGTGGCCGACGAACATTTGGCCGAGCCTTCGACCGGCAGCGGCACTGTGGAAAGCGAAAGCCTCAGCAAGGAAGTCGAGCAGATGCGGCACACCATCAACGTGGCTCTTATCGGCAATCCGAACTGCGGAAAGACCTCGCTGTTCAACATCGCATCCGGCGCCAAAGAGCATGTCGGAAACTATTCAGGCGTCACTGTCGATGCAAAGACCGGAACGTTCGAGCACCGGGGCTACCGCTTCAATATCGTCGACCTGCCCGGCACGTATTCGCTCACCTCATACTCGCCCGAAGAACTCTATGTACGCAGCTATCTGCGCGACAAGACCCCGGACGTAATCATCAATGTGGTCGACGCCTCGAACCTGGAGCGGAACCTCTATCTGACAACAGAACTGATCGACATGGACCGCTCGATGGTCATTGCCCTGAACATGTACGACGAGCTGAGGCGCGACGGCACCAGACTCGACTATTCCACCCTGGGCAGCATGATCGGTGTGCCGATGCTGCCGGTAGTGGCACGCACCGGAGAAGGAGTCGGCCCGCTCTTCGACGAGGTGATAGAAGTGTTCGAAGGGCGCCATAAAGCCGTGCGGCATATTCATGTAAGCCTCGGCACAGACATCGAAAACGCTCTGCGGCAGATAATCGACGCCATCAAGGACAACAAGGACATAGACCCGCATTTCTCGCCCCGCTATCTGGCCATAAAACTGCTCGAAGGCGACAAAGACGCGGCCGAGAGCATCGCGCGTGTGCCGGGCGGCGACAGCATTCTCTCTCTCAGCAGAAGTCTCGCCGACAATCTCAGCCGCGTCCACGACGACGAGCTTGCCACCGTGATAGCGTCGGAAAAGTACGGATTCATTGCCGGAGCGCTTCATGAGACTATGGAACGGGGCGAACGCGACCAGAACGATTCAACGCATATAATCGATGCCTTCGTCACAAACAAGCTGTTCGGCTTTCCGCTGTTCTTCATGATCATGTTCGGCATTTTCTGGCTGACATTCGCCCTGGGGCAGTATCCGATGGACTGGATTGAGAGCGGCGTGGCCTGGCTGAGCGATTTCACCCAGCAGCACATGGCCGACGGGCCGCTGAAAGACCTCGTGGCCGACGGCATAATCGGAGGTGTCGGCGGAGTGATTGTGTTTCTGCCTAATATCCTTATATTATACTTCTGCATCTCGTTCATGGAAGACTCGGGCTATATGGCGCGGGCGGCCTTCATCATGGACAAGGTGATGCACCGAATAGGCCTTCACGGCAAGTCGTTTATCCCCTTGATTATGGGCTTCGGCTGCAATGTGCCTGCGATTATGGCCACACGCGCCATCGAGAGCCGCAGCAGCCGCCTGATTACGATTCTGATAAACCCGTTCATGTCGTGCTCCGCCCGCCTGCCTATCTATGTGCTTCTCACCGGTACATTCTTCCCGCAGCATGCCGCCCTGGCCTTCATCGGCATGTACGTACTCGGAATCGTGATGGCAGTGGTGACGGCGAAACTGCTGAGGCGGTTCTTCTTCACCTCCGACGAGACCCCCTTCGTGATGGAACTCCCCCCCTACCGCCTGCCTACAATGAAGGCTTCGATACGCCACACATGGGCCAAGGGACAGCAGTATCTGCGGAAGATGGGCGGCACTATTCTTGTGGCCAGCATAGTGGTCTGGGCGCTGAATTATTTTCCGCTACGCGACAACGCCAGCCAGGCCGGCGATGATGTAGCCGCGACATGCACCGACGACAGCGCCATTGACTTCAGTCACGACTCTTACCTGCAGATGGCAGGCAAGGCGGTGAATCCGCTGATGGAGCCGCTCGGCTTCCACTGGCGTGCCACTGTGGCGGCTCTGGCCGGAGTACCGGCCAAGGAAATTGTGGTGTCGACTCTCGGCGTGCTCTACACCAACGATGAAGAGGTGAGCGACGCCCGGCTCGGCGAACGACTCACAGCGCCTTCGCCGGTCACCGGAAAGCCCGATTTCACTGCGGCCTCGGCTCTGGCCTTCATGATATTCATATTGCTCTATTGTCCGTGCATGGCCACTGTGGTGGCCATATCACGCGAAAGCGGCAGCTGGCGCTGGGGGGCATTCTCGATGCTCTACAACACTGCGGCCGCCTGGCTGGTGGCTTTCGGCGCCTACCGTCTGATGCTGTTGTTCGCATAGCTGTGAACACTCGGGGCGTCCCGGTTGTTATGATTCTGACTAACGACTAATGACTAACTTTTAAATATCATGAGCGAATTTACCGACCTTATCAATCAGGACAAACCCACTCTCGTAGACTTCTTCGCAACCTGGTGCGGCCCCTGCAAAATGCAGGCTCCCATCCTCGAACGTGTCAAAAACACCGTAGGCGATTCGGCCAATGTATTAAAGGTCGACATCGACAAGAACGAGGACTTGGCCATGCGCTATAATGTCCGCTCTGTGCCGACTCTGATTCTTTTCAAGAACGGCGAAGCCGTATGGCGCACTGTAGGCCTGCAGCAGGACGACATCCTTATCGGCAAGCTCAAAGAGCATATCCCCACCAAAAGCGACGAGGTCTGACTCTCTCCAAGGCAACGCAAAAAAAGAGCTAAATCACTAAGGTTTAGCTCTTTCTTCCTTTTTCATGACTTCGTCATTCTAAAACATGTGATTTTAGAGCTGGCAAACATCTTCTTGTAGGGACGCACCCCGGTGCGTCCGCCCGCCGGCTGTACCAATTCTTGTTGTGGCGGACGCAACCCGGCTGTACCAATTCTTGTTGTGGCGGACGCACCAGGGTGCGTCCCTACAATTAGGGGAACGGGGTCTATATATTTTGCTTATCACAAAATTTATCAGCGGGGCAATACTTTTATATCGAGCGCTTCATATGCGCGGTCGGCCTTGGCTCTGGCCGCCTCAACACTTTCGTCGGTGGCAAGAATCACAGCCATGCGGCGGTGTCCTTTGATTTCAGGCTTGCCGAATATGCGTATCTGCACTCCCGGCTCGGAAAGGGCGTTTTCAAGATTGCCGATTTCTATCTTGTCGGTATCGCCTTCCACCACCACGGCACGAGACGCCGAAGGTCCGTAGAAGCGGATTGCCGGCACAGGCATGCCAAGCAGCGCACGCGCATGCAGGCCGAACTCGCTCAGATCCTGGGAAATCATCGTCACCATGCCGGTATCGTGCGGACGCGGCGATACTTCGCTGAATATCACTTCGTCGCCCTTGATGAAGAGTTCCACGCCGAATATGCCGTAGCCGCCGAGCGCATCGGTCACCTTGCGGGCTATCTCGCGGGCGCTTTCTATAGCCGCCTGACTCATGGGCTGCGGCTGCCAGCTGTAGCGGTAGTCGCCGTTCACCTGTATGTGTCCCACAGGTTCGCAATAGGTGGTGCCGCTGCACGAACGCACTGTCAGCAGCGTAATCTCATAGTCGAAGTCCACAAAGCCCTCCACTATCACACGTCCGGCGCCGGCACGGCCGCCTTCCTGAGCCTCGCGCCATGCGGCATCGATGTCGGCTTCGGTACGGACTGTCGACTGGCCGTGACCCGACGAACTCATCACCGGCTTCACCACACAGGGCAGACCAATCTCATCGATAGCTTTGCGGAATTCCTCGTATGTGTTTGCAAAACGGTAGGGCGATGTCCGGATGCCGAGTTCTTCGGCGGCAAGACGGCGGATGCCCTCGCGGTTCATGGTCAGCCATGCGGCTGTGGCTGTCGGGGTCACATTATATCCTTCTTTCTCGAGCTGCACCAGCACGGGTGTGGCGATTGCCTCGACTTCGGGAATGATATGGTCGGGCTTTTCAAGCTCAATCACACGGCGGAGCTCTTCGGGGTCGAGCATATTGAACACATGGCTGCGGTGAGCCACCTGCATGGCGGGAGCGTTCGCATAGCGGTCGCACGCCACTACCTCCACACCATAG
>CAMWUD010000139.1 GCA_947177365.1 uncultured Porphyromonadaceae bacterium
AGATCAAGATCAACTTCCTCTGCCGCGACTCTATCCTCGCAGCTCCCCTCTGCCTTGACCTCGTGCTCCTGAGCGACCTCGCCGCACGCGCCGGCCGCTACGGCATACAGCGCTTCCTGAGCTTCTTCCTCAAGAGCCCGATGCACGACTACACCACCGACGAAGTTCCTGTAAACCACCTCTTCCAGCAGTACGTGATGCTGAAGAACGCTATCCGTGAAATGGGTGGCTACGAGGCTGACGAAACTATCGACTGATTCGTCTATAAGCATAAAATATAACGCTCACGAAGGCATCCTGCCTTCGTGAGCTTTTTTGTAGCTCATGATTATGACAAAGCCTATATTTCAACGAAGCTCACTCCTGTTGGGCGATGACTGCATGGAGCGGCTTGCCCGCTGCCGCGTGATTGTGTTCGGCGTGGGAGGTGTCGGCTCCTGGTGCGTGGAAGCTCTGGCACGGAGCGGCATAGGCCACATCACAATGGTCGACTCCGACTGCGTGGCCACGAGCAACATCAACCGCCAGCTGCCCGCTCTCACCACTACCGTCGGACGCCCCAAAGCTGACGTCATGCTGGAACGCCTCACACAGATTAACCCCGACATTGAAGCCGTGGCCATAAAGAAGTTCTACAGCGCGGAGACCGCCGGAGAATTCGACCTTGACAACTACGATTATGTCATCGATGCAATCGACACGCTCGACTGCAAGGCCCGGCTGATTCAGCACGCCCTTTCCTGCCGCTGTGTTCTGTTCTCATCCATGGGGGCGGCTCTGAAAATGCATATCACCGACATCTCCACAGCGAACTTCGACAAAGTCCAAGGCTGCCCGCTCGCAAGAGCCCTGCGTCAGAAATTCCGCCGCGAAGGCTCTATGCCAAAGCGCAAGTTCAAATGCGTATATTCGCCGGAACTGCTGAAAAACCGACAGGCAGAAACCGCATCAGCCGAAGGCGGGCCGGCCGCAGAGGCGAAAAGCCACAGCAGAAGCAACGGAACCCTCGTACATGCCGTCGCCACCTTCGGCCTCATGCTCGCCGGACTCGTGGTGGAAGCCGAATACTCCAAAGCCTGACACGATTCTGAAAAATTCAAAACCGGCTCTAAAAAATGTGACAGAACCAATACAATTTTGGCAGATTCAGATGAATGTCTTACCTTTGTAAGAACCATCATTACCGGCACTGAATTGAGACCACCACTTACCATATACAAGGCTTCCGCGGGATCTGGAAAAACCTACACTCTCGCGCTGGAATACATAAAGCTCCTGCTCGGCGTGAAAAACGCCGAGACCGGCTCTTATTGCCTCAACTCCGAGAAATACTGCCGACTGCGACAGAAGTCACGGCATGCACATATTCTCGCCATTACCTTCACCAACAAGGCTACTGAAGAGATGAAGGAGCGTATCGTCAACGAACTCAACGCTCTGTCCCAGGTTCCGCAACCAGGCACTCGCGACGCCAACTACGCCGGAACTCTGACTTCCATGTTCGGCTGCACACGCGATGAGCTGGCCAACGCCGCCAGGCTTGCCCTGAACGAACTGCTCTTCGACTACAGCCACTTCAACGTAAGCACAATCGACTCCTTCTTTCAGACCGTGCTGCGTGAATTTGCAAGAGAAGTCGACCGCCAGGGCGACTTCGAAGTAGAACTCGATGACTCAATAGCCGTAGGCAACGGAGTGTCCATGATGCTCGATGACCTGAACTACGGCAATCCTGTCAACGGCAGCCGCATGCAGAGCTGGATCTACGACTACATGCTGAACCGCATCAGGGAATCCGGCCGCCACAACCTGCTCGACCGCAGTTCGAGCCTGTTCAGCGGTCTGGTCGACTTCGTATGCAAATCATGCGGCGAAGACTATAAGGAATATGCCAACGAGCTGCAGAAATACCTCGCCGACCCTGCCCGCCTGCGCAATTTCCGCTCGCAAGTCAAGGCGGTCATCGAACGTCAGACGGACACGCTGCGTCAGCGGGCACGCGATGTTGTCAGCGCACTCGCCCTCGACGACTACAACACCGATGTGTTGAAAAGCATCGGCTCATATCTCAACGCCATCATCAGCGGCGAGGAGCCATCGGCCAAGGGTCTGGAGCTGAAAGCCATGCAGGCACTTCTCAGCGGCGACTACGACGAGAAGACCATATTCACCGCCTCAAAATGCCGTTCGACCGGCAAAGGCAAAAGCAAAATCACCGTATATCCATCGGCAGGAACGTGCGTATGCCTTGAGGCATTCGCACACGAATATCAGAAAACTTATGTGACTGCCGGCACGCTGCGCCCGGCGCTCCCGGCGGCCGACAACCTTGAATTTCTCGGGTTCGCCCTCAATTACATCGAACAGTTCCGCCGCGACAACAACCTCATACTTCTGAGCGACACCAACGACCTGCTCGGAAAAATCATTTCCGACGACGAAGCGCCATTCATCTACGAACGGCTCGGCGTTTTTCTAAACCACTATCTGATAGATGAGTTTCAGGACACATCCAGAATGCAGTGGAAGAACCTGCGCCCGCTTGTGTCCTCAGGAATCCACGACCGCCACGACAGTCTGATTATCGGCGACGAGAAGCAGGCCATCTACCGTTTCCGGAATTCCGACTCCTCGATGCTGCACCACACTGTGGCCGATGAAGACTTCCCGCAGCTTAATTCGGTGAAAGGCAGCGCTCCCGGTGAAAACACCAATTACCGCAGCGCTCCCGATGTGGTCCGTTTCAACAACACCGTGTTCGCCCGCATGGCCCGCAACCTTGCTGTGGAAGGCTTTGAGAACGTAGTCCAGACTCTTCCCGAGCGGAAAGAGCCGGAATCTGACGCGTACATTCGCTTCTCCGCGCCTGAAAACGTGGAAGCCGCGCTCGACACCATGGCCTCCGACATTCTCCGCCAACAAGACTCCGGCTATCAGTGGCGCGACATCGCCATACTCGTACGCACAAGACGGGAAGCGGCGACTGTGGTGGAATTTCTGCGTAAATCATACCCTCAGATCAGCGTCCTCTCGGAAGAAGCGCTGTATCTGCGCAACTCATCGTCGGTAAAACTGATTTCAGGCATGCTCAGACTCCTCGACCGGGCATGCGCAGACGATACCGACGCAACTCGGCGAAGCGGAAAGACCGACACCATAGCAATGATAAGCCGCTTCGACTACTATATCGGCGAAGGTGCCACACCAGTCGATGCCCTGCATATGGCCCTCGGCGACAATGTCGACCGCGCCGAAATGAACAGCGCCATTTCACGCCTGCGCGACATGCACGCGTCATCGCTTGTATCGGTCGTGGAACAAATCATCCACCAGCGGATTCCTCCGAAGCAGCGCCGGAGCGAAGCAGCTTTCATCTGCGCCTTCCAGGACATGGTGACCGACTACTGCAAACGCTACCCCGATTCCATACACGACTTTGTGAAATGGTACGACAAGACCGGAAAACATCGCGCTCTTCCGGCTGCTCCCGACATCGACGCCGTACAGGTCATGACCGTACACAAGTCGAAAGGTCTCGAATGGGACTGCGTCCACATCCCCATGGCCACATGGCCTATGGTCAAGGAGACCGAACGGTGGTTCCACCCGAAGTATCCCGCTATTCCTGCGGAAATCACCCCGCCTATCCTGCTGGTCAAAACGTCACAACTGTTTGATTCCGACGACTCGCCATACCGCGATGAATACCGTATGGAACGCCAGGCTCAGCTTACCGACAACCTCAACACCACTTATGTGGCCTTTACCCGTGCGGCACGCGAACTGATAATCAGCGCTCCTTGCGACCGTTTCGGCAAAATCTCCAATGTCGGCAAAGACATAATGGATTCTCTCACCCTGCCGCTTGCCGACAATGAGCGCAACTCCGGCCTACTCATCGACACTGCGGCAAACTTCACCGGTGAAAGCACCATGGAAATCGGCCGCCCGACCATGGCCGACAGCGGTAAGGCTGAAAAGAAATCCGGCGACAGAAACACCCCTGCGGTCATCGACCTCGAAGACTACTGCGTATTCGAACGCGACGACACCCGCGAACTTGTCTCATTCCCGGACATCACCACCGAACTCGGCAAAATCTCCGACGACGGTCCTGAGGACATTGCCGCACGCGATATTGTCGACCCTGTTCCGCCGGGATGCCGGGGCGAAGAACTCGAACAGCGCCGCAAGGCTGCACGCAGAGGCATTCTGCTGCATGCCGTCATGGCCGAGATGAATTCGCGCCACGACCTTGACAGTGCGTTGCAGCGTATCAGCACAGCCATAGCCCTCGACCCGGCCGCCACCGAGGAAATCCGCGCTCTGCTGAAACCGGCAATCGACTCGGCCGACAGCCGTATCGACAGATGGTTCGACCCGCAGGGACGCCTCCTCAGCGAACAGAGCATACTGATGCCCGACGGCACCGTACTGCGGCCCGACCGCATAGTGATACACTCCGACGGCAGCGTCGATCTGGTGGACTACAAGTTTACCTCGGCAATGAGAAATTCCCACCAGCATCAGTTGCGCGACTACTGTCTGATGCTGCGCGACATGGGCTACAGCAAGGTCTGCGGACATCTATGGTATCCGCTCCTGGGCAAAATAGCCACTGAAAAAATCAGCTGATTTCAACACTCCGGACATCAAACCGAATATCAAACCAACCACTATAGAAACAATGAGAAAGATTGCAAGCTTTTGGGCCGCCCTGGCGCTGGCCGCATCTCCGGCGCTGGCATGTACAAGCCTTATCGCCACTCCCGGTGCAAGCACCGACGGCAGCAGCATGATTACCTACGCCGCCGACTCACATACCCTCTACGGCGAACTCTACAACCAGCATGCTGCCGACCATGCCCCCGGCAGCATGCGCAAAGTAATAGACTGGGACAGCGGACGATTGCTCGGCGAAATCCCCGAAGTCGCCCACACATACGCCACCATCGGCAATATGAACGAACATGGCCTGACCATAGCGGAAAGCACCTGGGGCGGAAGACCCGAACTTGAAGGCAGCGGACTCATCGACTACGGCAGTCTCATCTACATCACTCTTCAGAGAGCGAAAACCGCACGCGAAGCCATAGATGTAATGACTTCGCTCGTCCGCGACTACGGATACGCATCAGGCGGAGAATCCTTCTCCATCGCCGACCCCAAGGAAGTATGGATAATGGAACTCATCGGAAAAGGAAAGGCCGACAAAGGTGCCGTATGGGTGGCACGGCGTGTGCCCGACGGATACATCAGCGGACATGCAAACCACTCCCGCATCCATCAGTTCCCGCTCAAAGACAAGGAGACCCTGTACTCCCCCGATGTCATTGACTTCGCACGAAGCCAGGGATATTTCAGCGGAGCCGACAAGGACTTCAGCTTCTCCAGAGCGTATGCCATAACCGATGCCGGAGCACTCCGTGGCTGCGACGCACGCGTATGGAGCTACTACAACCGCTTCACCGACGGCGGTGTCGACAACTACCTCGACTGGATTCTGCGCGGGAAGGGCGAAGCCATGCCCCTCTGGGTCAAGCCCACCCGCAAACTCAGCGCCGACGACCTCAAATGGATGATGCGCGACCACTTCGAAGGCACTCCCCTCGATATGACTCAGGACATTGGCGCCGGACCTTTCGATGTTCCCTACCGCTGGCGCCCGATGGATTTTACCGTCGACTCCGTCAAATACACCCACGAACGTGCCATCGCCACCCAGCAGACCGGTTTTTCGTTTGTCGCCTCCATGAACGACAGCCGCCACGAAGCCATGAAAGGCATTCTGTGGTTCGGCGTCGACGACGCCAACACCTGTGTGTATGTGCCTGTGTTCAACTCCACCCCCGAGCCGCCGCACCAGCTCGCACACGGCAACGGCGACATGTACACAATTTCATGGGACGCTATGTTCTGGACCAACAACTACGTCGCAAACCAGGCATACAACCGCTACAGCCAGATGATTCCCGACATACGGCGCGTTCAGTCCGAACTCGAGAAGCAGGCCGATGAACTCGTGGCAAAGGCTGCCGGCGACATCGCCTCCATGGACAATAAAGCCGCCACCGACTACCTGCATTCTCTCACCGACAACTTTACCGCTTCCGCCACATCGCGCTATAAGGAACTCGGCGACTATCTGCTGGTGAAATATCTCGACGGAAACATCAAGCGTGAGGCCGACGGCAAATTCGCCCGCACTCCCGAAGGCATGCCGGTGCAGCCGGAATTCGGCGGCTACAACGAACGCTATTTCCGTTCGATTGCCGATGATGCCGGCGAGCGTCTGCGTGTTGTTGAGCCTGACCAGCAGTAGTGCGATGACATACCCCGAAGCTGTAATGCTGCGCCGGTC
>CAMWUD010000140.1 GCA_947177365.1 uncultured Porphyromonadaceae bacterium
GCGTAAAATATGACGATGCAGAAAACAAGCGCCCCGGATTCAAGTTCGCCGACTACGAGCTCAAGGGCGTACCTGTACGTCTGGCAATCGGAGCACGCGACATTGAGAACGGCACTGTGGAACTGATGCGTCGCGACACACTCGAAAAAGAAGTTCTGCCTCTTGCCGGCATCGCCGACCACATCAACACACTGCTTGAAGACATCCAGCAGAACATCTATCAGAAAGCCCTCCGGATGCGTGAAGACCGCACCTATGTCTGCGACAGCTACGACGACTTCAAGCAGCGCATCGAAGGCGGCGGCTTCTTCCTCTGCCACTGGGACGGAACTCCCGAAACCGAAGACCGCATCAAGGAAGAAACCAAGGCTACCATCCGCTGCATACCTCTCGACGGAGACGACACTCCGGGTGTGTGCATGGTTACCGGCAAACCTTCGAAGCGCCGTGTGATTATTGCCCGCAACTATTGATATCAGAAAGCCTCACCGATGAATACAAGTGTACGGATTCTGCTTCCGGAGCTTTCATCGCATATAAGTCTGCCGTATGCCGATGCCGGCATACAGGCAGGCTTTCCGTCTCCGGCTCAAGACCACATCTGCGAGTCGATAGACCTTAACAAGGAGATAGTGCTCCATCCGGCCGCCACATTCTATGGCCGGGTGGCCGGAGATTCGATGATTGAAGAAGGCATCGAGCCCGGCGATCTGATTGTAATCGACCGCTCGCTTGAACCTGACGACGGCGATCTGGCCGTATGCTGCCTTGACGGAGACTTCACGCTCAAACGTATCAGCCTGCGTCCGGGTGAAATCTGGCTCATGCCCAGCAATGAAACATACGACCCGATTCTTGTGACTCCGGACTGCAGTTTTGAAATCTGGGGTGTAGTCACCCATACAATCAAGAAAAACCGCAGGCGCCAGCGCCATTGAATTTAGAGCCGCAGTATGATCGGTCTTATCGACTGCAATAATTTCTTTGTTTCATGCGAACGGGTGTTTGTACCCGCCCTGAAGAATCGTCCGGTCGTGGTTCTGAGCAACAACGACGGCTGCATTGTGGCGTTGAGCAATGAAGCCAAGGCCATCGGCCTGAAACGCGGCATGCCATTCTTTCAAGTAAGAGACTTATGTCTCAGAAACGGCGTCGCCGCCTTCTCGGGCAACCACCGTCTGTACGGCGACATGTCGGGGCGTGTGATGGCCACTCTCGCATCGATGGTTCCGGACATGGAGATATATTCAATCGACGAGGCATTCCTGAATCTGAACATCTGTCCCGATGACAAGCTGACTGATTTCGGGCGCAGCCTGGTGGCACGTGTACGCCGCAACACCGGCATACCGACATCCCTCGGCATCGCTCCTACAAAGACCCTTGCAAAGGTCGCAGCCCGGTTCGCCAAGAAATACTCCGCCTATCGCACAGTGTGCATGATAGACAGTGAAGACAAACGCAGAAAAGCCCTGGCTCTCACCGATATCGATGACGTGTGGGGCATCGGTAGGCGTCTGGCTCCACGATTGCGCAATGTAGGCATAAATACAGCGCTTGATCTGGCCGACAGACCTGAAGCCGACATCAAGAAGCTGATGAACATCCCCGGACAGCGGATATGGAAGGAACTCAACGGCGAAGCATGCATAGACATCGACCTTTCCGACCCAGCAAAGAAACAGATGTGTTGCTCGCGCTCTTTTGCAGAAGACATATACCGGCAGGCAAGTCTGAACGAAGCCATCGCCGCCTTTGCCGGAATCCTCGGCAGAAAGCTGCGCGAACAGAAATCGGCCGCCGTGTCTCTATCGGTATTCATCCATACCAACCACTTCCGCAGCGACCTGCCGCAATATCGCAACTGCGCCCACATGACTCTCGACGAACCCACAAACGACACCTTGCGGCTTACCGCTGCGGCGGTGGAATGCCTCGGCAGGATATACCGCGAGGGATACGGAATAAAGAAAGCCGGCATATACATTTGTGAAATCTGTCCGGAGTCATCGCTGCAGCAGTCGCTGTTCGCAAAAGAAGGCGAGCGCGAGCGGCGCCGACGGCTCATGGATGTTCTGGACGACATCAATTCCCGCTGCATGACACGCGACAAAGTCCATGTGGCCGGATATTCGCCGCTTGACTCATGCATACGCCACGAGATGCGTTCAAGACTCTATTCCTGCCGGATGTCGGATATTATCAACGTCAACACCACACCCCCTACTCCACCGGAAAAATAAATGGACAACAAAACTTTCATAAATACACTGGCTGAACGCTGCGAGCGCCAACCCGATGAAATACAGCGGCTGACCGAGGCTCTGGCTTCCATATTGCGCGACCGTTGCAGCAATATGGCCACCGTGGCCTTGCCGGCTTTCGGCAATTTCACCGCAGTAAAAACCGACGAACACATCGCCACCGACCCCGACTCCGGTAAAACAATGCTTTATCCGCCTGCGATAACCCTGACTTTCACACCCGGCGCCATGCTGAAAAAACATATCCGGAATGAACGCTGACCATAATACTACAATCAGTCTGCCAAGACTCATACAGGAACTGTCCGAGGCCGGTGGCATTGATGCCGCGACCTCACGCAAATTCATTCACGAGTTTTTCGCTCTGATAGAGGATACTCTCGTTCAGGGTCAACAGGTTAAAATCAAAGGAATAGGCACATTTCTGGTAGAAGACCGGGAAAACGGTCTTGTCGGATTCACACCGGACCCAGATCTGGCGGCTGCGGTCAACGCTCCTTTTGCCATGTTCGCGCCTGTGGAACTGGGCGATGGCATTTCTGCCGAAGAACTCGATGAAGAGACCGATACTGCTGAAAATACCCGGGCCAACACAGCAGAACTGCCGCAGCCGGATGAAATCCCGGAAACCTCACCCGAGAATCCGGCAACTGCAACCGACGACATAGAGCAGAAAGCCGATACTTCGGATGTTACGGACGATGCCGATGACACTGCTATCGATATTGACATTGACGCTGCTTTCGATGAGGATACCACAGACGAAACCGAAGAAGCTCCTTCCATTGCGACAGACAACGAAATATGTCATCACGGAGAGCCGGATGAAGCTGCACCGGATATCAACGACAATAAAACAGAAACAGAACCGGCTCCTATCCCGGAAGAGCCGCAGGAAAACGACGCCGCCACTAACGGATGCCAGCGGCGTGCGTTATGGAAATATATTCTGACCGGAGCTGTGTCGCTCGTCGTAGGTTTCGCTGCAGGATACATAAGCAGGGATATGAAGGCCGGTCAAGCCGATGACATCAATATTGTCGTGGACGATTATGTCACCGACAGCATCGCCACACAGACTGTCCCAGAGGAGAATCCGGCAGACAGCGCAAACACGCTTGCATCCGCAGGCACTCTGTCCGAACCGAAGCAAGAACAGGTATACGACACCATCAGCGCCAAAAACTACCTTGCCACAATGGCAAGACATCACTACGGCCATATGGAGTATTGGGTCTATATCTACGAGGCCAATCCCGGACTCGGACATCCCGACCGCATTAAGCCCGGAACCATAGTGATGATTCCTACGGAAGAATCATTCGCACAAGCCAATGATTCGGCGACGATGACTCATGCCCTGCAGTTGTACGCCGACATTTACGGAAGGTACCGCCGCTGACTCCGGAATCAGAAATCCACGGTCAGTCGTACGTTTATCTGCCTGCGTGTGAGATAATTCGGAACAGCGTACTGTATGTCGTTCACGTCAGTCACCCAATAATAGCTGCTGACATTGCTTATATCAAGCAGGTTGAAGACGTCAAATCCGAGCCAAATGCTTTTGAAGTGACGGAGAAAGCCTTCCCGGGGTTCGCCGTCGCTGCGCGGGGTAAGCAGGCCATAGGCAAGGCCGACATCAAGTCTCTTGTATGCAGGTGCCCTGAAATATCCTTTGTCACGGCTGCTGCGCGGCGCGGTGGCGGGCATACCGTCAGAGAATATGCCGCGCAGATTGAATTTCAGTTTGGGGAATTTCGGAAAGTAGTCGGTAAAGAAGAGTGCCACACTGTATCGCTGGTCGGTCGGTCGTGGCACTTTCACACCATTCAGGGTTTCCTGGGTTTTCATAAGAGAGAAACTAAGCCAGGAGTCCGTGCCGGGCACAAACTGTCCGAACAGTTTCATGTCAAGACCGGTGGCATAGCCGCTTGTCTGGTTTTCTCCGCTGTAGACCACCTTCAGATTGTCAATCTCATATGGTATCAGATTGCCCAGCAGCTTGCAATATGCCTCTCCGGACAGACGGAACGGACGGTCGAAAGCCCGGAATGTATAGTCGGCTCCGAAAATAAACTGGAAACTGCGCTGGCTTTTGATGTTGTCGTTAAGGCGAATCACGGTATTGCCTTCCGCATCTGCGACAGGCATGCGGTATTCCTTGAAGAACGGCGACTGATAATAGAGTCCGGTCGCAAAGCGCATCGACCAGTTCGGCGCCTTTTCGGGCACGAAGCCTATGGATATTCTCGGACTCACCAGAAACTCCCGGTTGAAGTCCCAGTAAGAAAAGCGAAGGCCGCCGTTGAGATTGAAATATCCCAAGTTGCTGCTGATACGGTAAGTATCTTCGGCATAGAACGACAGACGGTTACTGGCCAGATCATTGTGTGAATCCAGATTATATATCACTTTAAGAGCATCCGGGCTGACCGGCAGGGAGAATCCGGCAGAGTCGCGGAGTTCCCATTCACGGGCACGGTCGAAGATAACCTCGTGATTGTATGTGGCTCCATAACTGATATTATGACCGCCAAGACCTGTGGCGCCTCGCAGACCAAGAGAAAACACCGAAGCTCTGAGCCTGTTGCGGGCATGCTCATGGTAGCGCCCCACCCCAAGTTCGCCCCCGACTGCACTACCGGAATCATCGCCGCTCGTTCCGGCCTGGTCAAGCCAGTATTCACCGCTTATATCATATGACACAAGCTCGTTTGTAAGATAGCCTGATGCAAGAAGCGTGTATTCACTTTTGTTGTTCGGCCGGAACGACAGGTTAAGCGCTCCGAAAAAAGTTTCGAAGCGGTCTTTTTCCTGACCGTCGAAATACACAGTGAATTCCTTTGCATCGGTAGAGGTTCCGAACTTTGTCGTACGGTTGACCGGAATGAACTTATAGTTGTTCACCGCAATATTGCCGAGGAAGGTGGCTTTAAGTTTGTCGCTGAAGCGATATGTCATATTTGTCTGGTAATCGAAATATCTTGGGTCATACTCGCCCTTCGACTCCATGCTGCCCAGAAGAGAGGCATTGCTCTTGTAACGCACGCCGTGCAACTGGCTGAAACGTCCCGATGCCGTACCTATGGCCAGACTGCCGCCCATGAGGCTTGCGCTAAGCGAGCCTTCTAAAGCTTCCGGCTCACGATATGTGATGTCAAGCACACTCGACATCTTATCGGCGTATCTCGCCGGAAAACCTCCGGTACTGAAACTTACCGACCCTACCATATCCGGATTGATTATCGACAGGCCTTCCTGCTGGCCACTTGTCACCAGCAACGGACGATACACTTCTATGCCGTTGATATACACTGAGTTTTCATCATATGTACCACCCCGCACGGAATACTGGTTGCTCATCTCGTTGTTGCTGTTCACGCCGGCCATTGTGGAAATGATGCTTTCCACGCTTCCTCCGCTCACATCCGGCACCAGCCGCTGCTGGCCGAGGTCAATCAACTGCATGCCGTCGGTCTGCTTACGGTAGTCGGTCACATTGACTTCGCCGAGTGTATAGGTAGCAGGCGACATCTTCACATTCACTGTCACATCGCCCTTGGCCTCTATCAGGCGCCGCGACGACTCCTCATAGCCTATACAGGTGAACGACAGACGGATAGTGTCGGCTTCGGCCACCGACAGCGAATAGGCTCCCTCCAGATCAGAGGTAGCGCCGATAGCAGTGCCTGTTACTTTTACCGTTACAAATTCGAGAGGCTCGTTGTTCTCGTCGGTGATTTTGCCGTGGATTTTTACAGGTGCGGCCATGGCATTTACAGCACCGGCCACCACCAGAATAGTATATATAATAAACCGCAGTGTCTTCATCATACTTTTAATAACGGAGTAGCTCGCGATTAATTGTATTTGGCATCACGGCAGCAGTTAGAGCCGGTTCGACAATAAATGTTAACGTCAGGGTTGCATATTTTTTTGCATCTTGCACGCTTTGAATCAGGAGTGTACTTGATGTACACGACTGATTCAAAGCGTGCAAGATGCAAAA
>CAMWUD010000141.1 GCA_947177365.1 uncultured Porphyromonadaceae bacterium
TCATGCAGGCGGCCTAAGGGCTCTTTCATCGGCTCTCCGTCGTTGCGGGCGGCGATGGCGCGGCTCTCGTAGTTCTTCAGGTCGGAACTGTCGGGGTAGATTTCGCGGAAGTCCATGCCTATCTTGCGCAGATATTCGCCCATGCCCATATACTGCGTGAGCACGCCCACGGAGCCGATCTGGCACAGGTCCGACGCGGTGAAAACATGCTCGGCGGCGGTGCCGATCCAGAAGTGGGCGCTGCACATCATGCCCATCACCAGGGTGGCCACGGGCTTGCTGTAGTTGCGGATGCGCTCTGCGGCTATTTCCACGCGCGTGGCGTGGCCGCCGGGGCCATCGATGGCCAGCACTACCCCCAAGACGTTCGGCGCGGCCTCAAGCGCTCCCAGGGCGCCCATGAGCCGGTCGGTGGTGCCGGCATAGAGAAAGCCGCTGAGCGACACCACGGCCACACAGTCGTCGGGCGCGTCGGGGTCGCCGGCCTCCCATGTGCCGGCACGGGTCGGACTCACCAGCTGCACGCCGATGCTGTCTTCTTCGTCCAGAAGGTCATCGGCCGCCAGAGGATTGCCCGCCAGAAGGCAGGGCGCAACAAGCGACAGCAGGCCGCTGAGTTCCTGCTGCCGCACGGCGAAATTATGTCTGAAAAAATTACTGAGATTCTTCACTGTCCTTTTTTTGCCTGCAAATTAAGCAAGCCGGAGCCAAAGGCTCAAGGACTACCGCAGGTCAAGCGCCGGGTCGGGCCACGGCGCCCGCCCGCTGAGCTTCACGCTCACCACTCCGTCGGCCACGCTGTAGCTCAGCCGGAGCGGAAAGGAAGGCGAACCGCTGACGCGCCGTATGTCGTGCGCGTCGTGATATATAAACAGCATCCGGCAGCGGCTCAGGTGGCGCAGCATGCGCAGGTGGGCCTCGCCGGTGTCTGTGCTTGTATAACTGATTTCCACACTGTAAGAGTCGCCCTGACTTTCGGCAGTCTGCGAGCAGCGCAGCGAGCCGGGTGTCTCGCGGCAGGGCATGCCGCTGTTGGCGGCCGACACCAGCGCACGGGCGCCCAGATGCGAATAGGCATACACCCAGTCGACAGGCAGCAGACGGCCTCCGTGGCATTTCGAGAAGAGTGTGGTCATTTGTTCAATCAGTTTTAATTCTCTGAATATTAGGCACTAATACAGTTTTCGGCCGTTTTTCGGCCTGTTCTGGTGCATCTGCCGGACAAAACGGCGGGTGCGGTGAGTGATTTTTTATTTGCGGCGCTTGCGGTTTCTCACGGCCTGACGGCGGCATTTCTGACGCCAGCGCTGGTAGTTCTTCACCAGGGCGTCCTCGCTGATGCTGTCTATGCTGTAGCGGCAGAGGAAGAGGTAGGCCGATTCTTTGAACTGCATGCCGTAGATGTGTTTCTGTTCGTCGAAGAAGTCGTGTACTTCGGCCCACATCATCGAGCGCATGCGGTCGGCGAGAATGCGGGCGCCCTGCGGGGTGATGTAGTTGTAAGTGGCGGGGTTCTTGCCACCGGCGCGGCGGCTGTCGCGCGGATCAGGAAGAGCGATCTCGAGGTTTCCCCGGTCGATGCCGGCCGAGTCGGGCCGGCGCCGGGTGAGGTCATGCAGCAGCAGGTAGATGTCGAGATCGGGGGGAAAGCGCACCACCCCGTTGTCATCGCCATACTTGCCACGGATGTATTCGCCCACTGCCGGGGAAACTTCGATTCTCGCTGTTACCATACAGTTAACAATTACCTAAATATCAATCATTCTTACCGATGGCAAAGTTAACATCGGCGCATGAAAGCGCCAAAAAAACCGGCAGGTTTTTTGAAGAAAAGGGCTTTAAGGGCTTTAAAGTCCTTAAGGTCTCTAAAGTCCTTAGAGTCCTTAAAGTCCTTAAAGCCCTTAAAGCCCTTAAAGCAAAAAAATCTTGAATTTGTTTTGCTGATTCAAGATTTTTTCGTAACTTTGTATCGTAAACAATGAGAGTTTACAACGGATAACGCCCGATGCCGATAAAAAAAGGGCCCGCCCCCAAAACCAGTTCTTATGTTCACAGTCGAAATTTACATTAGAATCTGGAAGCTGAAGATTGCGAAATTCACAATAACAATCTTCTGATTCACAAGGAAACGGGTGGCGCTGCCTTAATGACCTCAAAGCGAGGCGCCCGTACCGAAGGGGTCGAACCACATGCAAAATTAGCATTTTATCATGAACCAGACAAACGAAAACAAAAAAAACAGCTGGGGCGGACGCCGCCAAGGCGCCGGACGACCCGCCGAAAAGAAAGCCACACGCTCCATAGCGCTGCGCATCCCTGACGACGTCGCCCGGATCCTCGATGCCCAGCCCAACCGTTCGGCCTACATCATCGAGGCCGTCAGAGACTATCACCGGCGCCGACACCCGGAGGCAGAGGCGGAATGATGCACCGCCGCCAGTCGTGGCTGAAAGAGCGGTCGATAAACGGCCCTATGCCATAGCGGCGCGGCTTCTCTTTGCGGCGGGGGCCCAGAGCCGCCGCCCGGTGAGGCGCCGGCAGCCCCAGAAGCATGCAGCGCCCGCGCACCGATACCTCCTTGCGGCCCAGCGTCTCGCACATCACCTCCAGCGGCTGACCCACGTTGGCGCGGAGCCAGTCGTCTTCCCAGAGCTCGAAGCGCCCCTTTCTCATGACTCCCAGTCGTCGGGGGTGCGTACACTGCCGCGGGTGTCCACGGTCATGGATGCTCTGGCGGCCAGAGCCACGATGTCGGCGGCGGCAGTGGCCGCCAGCCAGCCCCAGCCCCAGGCTGCGCCCAGGGCCTTGGCTATCAGAAATGCTGCTGTTACAATCATTTTGAAGTAATTATTAATAATTAGTCTGAAAATTCAATACGTCCGGTAACTGTCGCCCTCGAATATCACCAGCTGGAACATCTCGCGCATGCGGTCATACGCGCGGTCCTGATACATGATCTGAAGCTCTTCCGGATTCAGATTCGTGGTCACTATCGTCAGGCCGCGACTGATATAGCGCCCCATCAGCAGACGCTCCATCGGCCGGTTCTTCACCCCGTAGCTGTGCACCTCGAAGGGCTCCATGCCCATGTCGTCGATACACAACAGACGCACTCGGTTCAGTCCGTTCAGCTCCTTCAGACCCTCCGGCGTGGTGCCCAGCAGGGCTATGTCCGGAGCCAGTCGCACTACAGGCGAATACTCGCGCCAGTGCTCAAGCCCCTCCAGACGCGCTGCGGTGGCTATCAGACGCGCCACGGCGGTCATCATGGTAGTTTTACCGTTTCCGAAAAGTCCGGCCAGCAGAAGGCCTGTTTTGCCCCTCGGATTCGACAGCCATGAGGCACACTCTTTCAGCAGGCTGCCAAGAGCCTCGCTGTACTGGAAATTGTTCTGCACCCGTTCCACTTCTTCTTTGTAGAGCACATAAAGGCGCCGGGCCAGGTCGGTGGGGTCCATCTCCAGGCAGAAACGGTGGCAGGGGATGCGTTCGTTGGTCACGAGCTGCTGCCAGGCGTCCTCGCTGAGCAGCTCCATTGCTGTAGGTTTCATTGTTCTTCGTCGGTTTCGGGGGTTGTGTCTTCGCTGTCTTCTGGATCCACATCGATGTCGTACAGCATTTTCACTGTCTGTTTGGCCATGTCGCCTAGCACATCGCAAGCGCCCAGGGCAATTTCTCGCGACGCATGCTGAGTGTGCATGACTGCCGCCAGCGATGAGCCCATCCACCAAAGTATGTCATTGCTGGTGGCGCCGGAGGTCGCGAAACGTTCGCATACGGCCCAGGTCATGTAACGGAATTCTTCCGGACTCAGCGGCTCTTCGATTGCCGCTACAGCGTCCCATTTTTCTTTGATTGATTTTTCTTTGATCGATTTTTCCATTTGTTTGAGTTTTTATGGTTGTTTGAGTTGGTTTTGATTGGTGTCACTGGTGCGCACGGCAGCCGCGATGGCTGCAACCGGTGGCAGGTACGGGTGTGCCAAACTTTACAGACCCTTTCGGGCACCCGCTCCGTGGGCGGCATTTCCCCACTGTCTCGTGCGCTGTGCCGTCTTTCCGGCTGTCATTGGCGATTCTGTCCAGTCGCTTGCGCGAACAGCAGTACCTCAGAGCGTGCGGCTGAATTTCTTTCGCTGTTCCGGCCCGGGCCCTTTTTTCTCTTCCGTTATCGCTCGTCCGGAGGCCCGACGCATCTCGGCGCCTTTTTTTACCCATGTGCGCAGGGCGGCACGCCAGTCATTGATTGCATTCTTTCCCACTTTCCAGCCGTTGCCGTTGTGGAAATCGACAAAGTATTCGGCATCCACAGCGTAACCGTTTTCGGCGGCGTAAGCCGCCACTTCCGCCGCCGTCGGCGGCTCAAAGTCTGCACCCTTGTTTTTTCTCTCTCTCTCCGGCGCGCCCCCGCGCGCTATATTATTTTTTTTAAGAGAGAGAGATTTATCTCTCCCATTATCATTACCATTATCATTACCATTATCATTATCATTACCATTATCATTATCATTACCATTATCATGGTTACCTTTTGGTTGCTTATGGTTGCTTAAGGTTACCTTAAGGTTACCTTTTGGTTGTTCATGGTTATCATCCGAACCATCTTCTTGCTCTTGGTTCTCGAGTTTCGCTGCCTTCGCCTTTCGCGCCATAACACCGAGGCGGGAATATTCGCGCCGGCGTTCGCAAATACGTTCGTACTTTTCGCGGTCACGGTCGAGCTGGTCACGCATCTGATAAGTACCCATTTTAATAAAATCGTCTTCAGGTTCGATGCCAAAGAAGGCATAGTCCAGAATAGCATCGATAAGCTGCATGCGCTTAGACTCATCAAGCTCCTTGGCCAGCTTCCACCAGCTGAGGTAGAAGACCACGCTTGTACGTTCTTTTTCCATCACATCAATTTTCAGCAGGCTTTGTCGCCGTCTTGGGCGTTCCTCATCCGCCGCACTATGTCGTTAATACTTCCGGGGCGGCTATAGCCGTATTTCATGGCCAGATATTTGGCCACACAGGTCCGGCTCTGGCCGGGATCTGTCACCAGTTCGTTCCACTCGCGATATATTGCCTCCCAGCGCTGCCACCGAAGTTTCTTGCCCTCGGTGAGCCGCTTCGGGCGTATGTGTCGTTGTGTCATACTCTTCATCATTTATCATTAATCATTTTTTTCTTCTTCGCCTTTCTTCCGGTCTAAAATCCACCAGATAAGCGCTATGTTCATCAGTATGCGCACCTGCAGCCAGAATATCATCAGGAGCAGCAGCCCCACGACTACCAGAACCACAACCAATGCGCCAGTGTCCAATGTTATCATTTATCATTAGTCATTTATCATTAGTCATTTTTTTCTTCTTCGTTCCTCCGGGCCAATTCGATTCGGCTGCTCACGCTCTTCCGGAGGATTTTCGTAACTTTGCAGTTGCTCAAAAAACAAAATTTACGAAATATGGAAAATCCTACATTCGATGAACTCCGCGCCAATGCTCGGGCGCTGAAACGTCACCTCGATGAGGTCACACCCTTTCTGTCGCTTCCGCGATTCGGCCAAGGTTTCAAGAAGACGCTATATCACAGTTACGCCGCCGAGTTCGATGAAATTCTTGTCTGCGCCATAAAGCTGGCTTATCAGTTCGGTTGCGACAATTTCGCAGCGCAGAAGATTCTTGAAATCACTCCTGTTCAGGATCTGAACACTGACACGACAAAGGTTCATATACCAGAGTCGGGGTATCGAAAGAAGGTGTCCGAACCTCTAGGCCGTTATCTCGACATGTTGGGTCTATCAACTCCAGAACCTCCTTCTCAAGTTCGGTAGGTTCCCGCAGATAGGCCGGCGCCGCTGCCGCTACATATGTCCGCGCAATGGATTTTGGAAGGAGCTGGAGAAACATGTCCAGTTCCAGGAGTGTTACGTTCCTGATGGTGATGTCTACGGCGTCGTATCTTATGTCTTCGCCGCGTCCCCGGCAGTAGGTGTATCTCAGGTCCACACCTACCTCCATTTTCTTTTCTTTCCGCTGCGGCTTCAGTCGCACAGTCTCCATCACTGCCTGGCGGAGTTCCGCCGGGAAGTCGTCGGGCAGTGGTTCGTGTGTGAACTGATAGTCCATAACTGCCTTGTATGCGCTGAGCCGCTGTTCTTCCGGCAGCTCCTTAATCATCCGGTACCATTCAGCACGAAAAATAACTCCATTGTCCATAGTTTTCAGTCATTTAGTGATTAGAAAGTAACTATTCAGCTATGTTAAATCGCTGGCAAACAT
>CAMWUD010000142.1 GCA_947177365.1 uncultured Porphyromonadaceae bacterium
GAACGCGCTCTTAAGATGCTGGTAGGTAAGCGTCGTCGTCTGCTCGACTACCTGATGCGCAAAGACATCAACCGCTACCGCGCCATCATCGCCCAGAAAGAGCTTGGTATCCGCAAGTAAGCCTCAGGCTCGCTTAAAGATTACAATCTACATCGGCTGCCTAACTTTCAGGCAGCCGATTTTGTTATATTCTGAAACATTTGATTATGAAACACCTCGCTTCAATTTTACTACTTTCGTTGGCAGCCGCCTCTCTGGCGGGCTGTGCCTCACTAAGCAAAAACAAAAACAGCCAGATGGCTGCCAAAACGGAAAATACAGCCTCCTCAGTATCATCGGCCTCCGGTGCCAAGCCGGCGCTGACCGACGCCGCCATCAGCGGTGAATGGACTATCGTCAAGGTAAAAGGTCAGGACGTGCCCATGGAAGACCATATGCCATACGTCAATTTTGTGCCGGAAGAGGGACGTTTCTACGCCTCCAACGGATGCAACACCATCAACGGCGAATTTGCTGTCTCCGGCGGCAAGACTCTGAAGCTGTCCAACGTGGCCACCACCATGATGCTCTGCCACGATGTGCCTTTCGAACATGAAATCACAGCGATTCTCAGCGGAGAGGTACAGCCCGAGATCAGCATCAGCAATGTCGGACACGAAAGCTATCTTACAATCACCGACAAACTGTCAGGCCTCAGCATCGAAGGCCGCCGTCATAATATGGAGTTTCTTAACGGCCAGTGGCGAGTGGCTCAGATAAAAGGCAAAACAATCAACGACGAGGAAGCGAACATATTCATCGACCTCGGCGAGATGAAGGTACACGGCAACACCGGTTGCAACTTCTTCAACGGCGAGATTTATATCGACCCCTCGAAGACCAATTCGGTAGAGTTCGGCAAGATGGGCCTTACCCGTATGGCATGCCCGAAATATGAGCAGGAGCAGGCCATGATGCTCGCTCTTGAAGAAACCACTTCGGCAATCAAGGGCGACAACGGTCGTGTGATGCTGCTCAACTCGGCCGGCGACCCTGTGATAATACTCGAACGTCAGGCCGTGGAATAATATCAGTGTACACCTATAGATATAGAGACTGGACATCGGTATAACTACCGGTGTCCATTTTTGTGCTTGCCGGGATCGGCACTTATGAGCTGATGAGGTAAAAAAGACTGAGTCAATAAAAAAACAGTGATTAAATTTGGAAATGATTCACCTTTTGTATAATTTTGCCACGCGGGGAGAAAAGCACCCCGTCAATACCATAAAATATACCATAAAAACAATATCCAACGCTAACCCCAACTAACAACCGGAAGTATGAAAAAACATAACTTTTACGCCGGACCCTCAATCCTGAGCGAGTACACCATCAACAACACCATCGACGGCATCCGTAACTTCGCCGACACAGGCCTGTCGGTTCTTGAAGTATCTCACCGCAGCAAGGAATTCCAGGCTGTGATCGACGGAGCTTCCGCTCTCGTGAAAGAACTTCTCGACGTCCCCGAAGGCTACTCCGTACTCTGGCTCGGCGGCGGCGCTTCGCTGCAGTTCTGCATGATTCCCTACAACTTCCTCAAAACCAAAGCAGCATTCACCGACACCGGCACATGGGCCCACAATGCCATCAAAGAAGCCGGTCTCTTCGGCGAAGCTCTTGTAGTAGGCTCGTCGGCCGACGCCAACTACAGCTTCATCCCCAAAGGCTACACCGTTCCCGAAGACGTGGACTATTTCCACTATACTTCAAACAACACCATATACGGTACTGAAGTACGCAAAGACCCCGATGTGCCCGTGCGCATGATCGCCGACATGAGCTCCGATATCTTCTCGCGTCCTGTTGACGTAAGCAAATACGACGCCATCTATGCCGGTGCGCAGAAGAACCTCGCTCCCGCAGGTGTGACCCTCGTGATTGTAAAAGACGACGCTCTCGGCCACATGGACCGTCCTATCCCCACCATGCTCGACTACCGTACACACGTGAAGAAAGGCTCGATGTTCAACACTCCTCCCGTTCTCCCCATCTTCTCGGCCTACCAGACTCTGAAATTGTATAAAGAACTCGGCGGCGTGGAAGCACTTGAGAAACTCGACCTCGAAAAAGCAAAGCTCCTCTACGGCGCAATCGACGACAGCCGCCTCTTCCAGGGTACTGTCACCGACCCCGAAGACCGTTCGATCATGAACGTATGCTTCGTGATGAAACCCGAATACAAGGAACTCGAAAAAGACTTCCTCGATTTCGTGGCACCCATGGGCATCGTAGGCATCAAGGGACACCGTTCGGTAGGAGGCTTCCGTGCATCGCTCTACAACGCACTTCCCATCGAAAGCGTACAGGTACTCGTCGACGCTATGAAAGAATTTGAAAAGAAACACTAATCATGAAAATTCTTGTAGCAACCGAAAAGCCCTTTGCAGCCGCAGCGGTGCAGGGCATACGCGAAATCATAGAAGGAGCCGGATACGAATTGGCTCTGCTTGAGAAATATACCGACCGCAGCCAGCTTCTCGAAGCCGTAGCCGATGCCGACGGTCTGATTATCCGCTCCGACATTGTCGACAACGAAGTGCTCGATGCAGCCAAGAAACTGAAAGTAGTCGTACGCGCCGGAGCCGGCTATGACAACGTAGACCTCACAAGCGCCACTGCACACGGTGTATGCGTGGAGAACACTCCCGGACAGAACTCCAACGCCGTGGCCGAACTCGCCTTCGGCATGATGGTGATGGCTGCCCGCAACATGTACGACGGCAAGTCGGGCTTCGAACTCAAAGACAAGCATCTCGGCATCCAGGCCTTCGGCCAGGTAGGCCGCAACGTGGCCCGTATCGGTCAGGGCTTCGGCATGAACGTAGAAGCCGTAGACCCCTACTGCCCCGAAACCGCCATGATCGAGCTTAATGTGAAGCCCGTCAAGACTGTTGCCGAACTATACCGCGACAATCAGTTTGTGAGCATCAATATTCCCGCCACTCCCGAAACCGTCAAGAGCATCAATTACGAACTCATCACCTCCATGCCCAAAAACGGTGTACTGGTGAATACAGCCCGTAAGGAAGTAATCGACGAAGAAGGTCTGGAACGCGCGCTCGCCGACCGCAGCGACCTCCGCTATGTGGCCGACGTACGCCCCGGCAACGCCGACGCGCTGCTGGAGAAATTCCCCGGTCGTGTGTTCTTCACACCCAAGAAGATGGGTGCGCAGACAGCCGAGGCCAACGCCAACGCAGGCACTGCTGCCGCACGTCAGACTGTGGCATTCCTCCGCGACGGCATCGATAAATTCCGTGTAAACCGATGAAAGCGGTCGGAGACAAGATAGACGATCTGCTCGGACTTGACGCCGAAGGCCGTGAAGTGCGTCTGAGCGACTACCCCGGTCGGAAAATCGCGCTGTACTTCTATCCGAAGGACAACACACCCGGCTGTACAGCCGAGGCCTGCAGTCTGCGCGACGGCTATGAGAGTCTTCTCGATGCAGGCTATCAGGTGATAGGCGTGAGCGTGGACAGTGCGCAGTCGCACCGCAAGTTTGCCGAAAAGCATCAGCTCCCCTTCCCGCTGATAGCCGATACCGACCACCGTCTGGTAGAGGAGATGGGTGTATGGGGCGAAAAGAGCATGTGCGGTCGCAAGTATATGGGTACATTCCGCACCACGTTCATCATCAGTCCTGACGGAACGATACTCTCTGTCTTGGGTCCGAAGCAGATAAAGACAAAGGAACACGCCGCACAGTTGCTCGCTCTCTGACAACTGTACGGACTACAGATACACAAGTGTGGAGGCCGCTCGGTCTCCACACTGTTTATGTATTCATATGGCTGATAAATGGGTAAAGCCGAGGACGATTGGGAGAATTGGGATTATTGGGATTATTGGGACTCCCATAATTCCCGCGATTCCCATAATTCCCATAACTCCCATGAGAGTGCTGGTTTCGATAAGCAAGTCTGGCTCGGGTCATCTCTTCGCGGATTCCACCTTGCTTTAGAAAGTCTGACTTTGCCCTCTCTATCAGTCTTATTAGCAGAAAAAGTTCTTGATGTATCAGTGTCAGACAAAGGTTTGCAAGAGTGGCATCATCTCTTTTCGGTGCTATTTCCCTGTAAAGAGTAGAATCATTATGGTTTCTGCAGAATTCTCGCACTTCACGTTGCTTTGCTTCTGGCCATAGACCGATACCTCTTACACGCATATAGTCCTCATAGTCGGCAAGCAATTCGTCGAAACTCGCCTTAGCCACATTGAATAGTTTATTTCCCTTGATGTTGCCGAGGCGGCGGAGCCTTCTATGATATTCTGCTTTCCACTTCGGGCTGCCTGCACCATCTGGTCGACAGTTCGGTCGCCTTTGCGAAGATATACCGAGGTGAAATAGAATGTGAGATCGTAGATACACTCAGCTTTTTTATAGACGATTAATTGCCGGTAGTCGCCCTTTGCCTTTAAAAAGTCATTACTCATTGTTTTGTCATTTCTTAGGCTTTATACGCGAAGTTACATATAAAATCCGAGACTGCAATTAGTTGAGCTGTCAAACATACCACGGAATAAAGAAAGCCCTGCGGACTCCGCAGGGCTTTCTCAATATCATATATTCCGGATGGAAGCTTACATCATGCCTCCCATGCCTCCCATGCCTCCGGCGGGCATTGCGGGAGCAGGATTCTCTTCCTTCTTGTCGGCAATCACACACTCGGTGGTGAGGAACATGCCGGCGATAGAGGCTGCGTTCTCAAGTGCCACACGGGTAACCTTGGCAGGGTCGATTACACCTACTGTAAGCAGGTTGCAGTACTCGTCGGTGCGGGCGTTGTAGCCGAAGTCGGCGTTGCCTTCGCTTACCTTCTGTACGACAACAGCTCCTTCAACACCAGCGTTGGCGGCAATCTGACGGAGGGGCTCCTCGATGGCACGCTTCACGATGTCGATACCGGTCTGCTCGTCGTCGTTGGCACCCTTGAGGTCTTTCAGGCCTTCGAGACAGCGGATGTAAGCCACACCGCCGCCGGGAACGATACCTTCGGCGATGGCGGCGCGGGTAGCGCTCAGAGCGTCGTCGACGCGGTCTTTCTTTTCCTTCATCTCTACTTCAGAGGGAGCGCCGATGTGGAGCACTGCCACACCGCCGGCGAGCTTGGCCAGACGTTCGTGGAGTTTCTCGCGGTCGTAGTCGCTCTTGGTCTGTTCAATCTGAGCCTTGATCTGAGCCACACGCTGTGCGATGGCTTCTTTCGAGCCGGCGCCGTTGACGATGGTGGTGTTCTCTTTGTTCACGGTCACCTTTTCGGCTGTGCCGAGGTGCTGGAGAGTGGCGGAAGCGAGCGCCAGACCCTTCTCCTCGCTGATGACAGTGCCGCCGGTGAGGATGGCGATGTCTTCGAGCATTTCCTTGCGGCGGTCGCCGAAGCCGGGAGCCTTCACGGCACAAATCTTGAGGGCGCCGCGGATGCGGTTCACCACGAGAGTGGCGAGAGCTTCCTGGTCGACGTCTTCAGCGATGATAAGCAGCGGACGTCCGCTCTGTGCAGTGGCTTCGAGTACGGGCAGAAGATCCTTGAGGGTGGATACTTTCTTTTCGCACAGCAGGATGTAGGGGGCATCCATGGCGCACTCCATCTTTTCGGCGTTGGTGACGAAGTAGGGTGAGATATAGCCACGGTCGAACTGCATGCCTTCGACAATGTCGATGGTGGTTTCGGTGCCTTTGGCTTCATCGACGGTAATCACGCCTTCGCGTTTTACCTTCTGCATGGCTTCTGCGATGAGGTGTCCGATGGTTTCGTCGTTGTTTGCCGATACACGGGCCACGTCTTCAATTTTCTTGAAGTCGTCGCCAACTTCCTCAGCCATGCCCTTGATGCCTTCGACAACCTTGGCCACGGCTTTGTCGATACCGCGTTTGAGGTCCATGGGGTTGGCACCGGCGGCCACGTTCTTCAGACCTACGTTGATGATGGCCTGGGCCAGCACGGTGGCGGTGGTTGTACCGTCGCCGGCATCGTCACCGGTCTTGGAGGCCACTTCCTTCACGAGCTGTGCGCCCATGTTCTGGAAAGCGTCTTCGAGTTCGATTTCGCGGGCTACGCTCACACCGTCCTTGGTGATGTGGGGGGCGCCGAATTTCTTTTCGATGATTACGTTGCGTCCTTTGGGACCGAGTGTCACTTTCACGGCGTCGGCCAGAGCGTCGACACCTTTCTTGAGCTCTTCGCGAGCCTTTATGT
>CAMWUD010000143.1 GCA_947177365.1 uncultured Porphyromonadaceae bacterium
CAAATATAATGTTAATATTTGAAAAGTGGATGAAAAAACACAAAAAATATTACATCGACTGTATTTTTTTTCGAGATTAGGGGCAAAATGAGCCGTAGTCGGAGAAATTATATGTAAATTTGCAGAAAAATTTCGAAATAAAGAATATGCTTGGATTAGGAAACCCGCAGCAGCTACCGGTTGTCACGAAGAATCTTCTTGTGATAAATGTGCTGATTTTTGTTGTGATGGCGCTAAGTCCGCTGATGGACCAGAAGCTCACCACATATGCCGCCCTTCATTATTTCAGTTCGCCCGGCTTCAAGTCGTGGCAGTTGCTGACCTACATGTTTGTCCACGGAGGCATAGGACATCTGCTTTGCAATATGATAGCCCTTTACTTTTTCGGACCGATGATCGAACGGGTTCTCGGCAAGGAACGTTTTCTGTTTTTCTATCTTATATGCGGTGTAGGAGCCGCGCTGGTGCAGGAGGGCGTCTTTGCGTGGCTTATCCATGGTTTTGACGTGAAATACGGCTCGGCGGCTGTCGCCTGGGTGATTGACCATTCGTGGGCTATGTTCAGCAACGGCTCCACAGCTCTGAGCAATGAGGAGCTGATGGCCGGAGTCAGATATGGTGTCATCAACATAGGCCCTGACGGCTATAACTATATCGATGGAGTGTATGGGCTGATAAGCATAGCTAATACCCCTACTGTGGGAGCCTCTGGCGCCATATTCGGCATACTCGGCGCTTCGGCCATGCTCTTCCCGAATGCGCGCGTGTATTTGTATTTCGCCATACCGATGAAGCTGAAGTGGCTTGTTATTGGTTATGCAGTACTCGAACTTGCCCAGGGCATAGGCGGATATGCCACCACAGTGGCGCATTTCGCGCATCTCGGAGGTCTGCTTGTGTCGGTGCTGCTTGTATTATATTGGAAAAAGAAAGGCTTCTTCAATGATAAGTGGTTCTTTTAAGTCGTTTTTGCCGTCGGGCTTCCGGAGCATCCTGTGGGGCAGTGCGACAGCCCGTATCATAACGGTGAACTGTGTGGCTTTTCTGCTGATTACCATCGTCAATTTCATCTGCTCCGGAATGGGATACGGCTCCGGCGCCCTGACACGCTGGCTCGCCTTGCCGGGCGATTGGAGGCTGTTCGTGACGCGGCCGTGGACAATCATTTCATACATGATAGTGAACACCGACCTGCTTCGTTTGTTGTTTAATATGTTATGGCTTCTTTGCTTCGGGCGTCTGCTCTCGCTGCCGTTTTCAGCAGCGCGTCTGACATGGCTCTACATAGCCGGCGGATTGACCGGCGGTGTGTTCTATCTTGTCGGAGCGATGGCCGGATTCTGGACCGGAGCGTGGCTTATGGGACCTTCCGCCTCAGTGATAGCTGTGGCCGTGGCTGTGGCGCTGATGCTTCCGGGACTTGAAATCAACATGCTGATTATAGGCCGGGTCAAGGTCGTATGGGTGGCGGTATGCGTCTTGCTCATCTATTTCCTTGATATTGACGGGCAGAATCTCGGAGGAAACGCCGCCCATGCAGGCGGAGCGATATGCGGAGTAGTCGCCGGGATTTCCCATGGGCGTGTGCCTCGGCTGAGGCTGCGCTTTCTGCAGAAGCGTACGGACAAGAACCATAAGAGAAAAAATTCATCATCAAATCTTAAGGCTCAAAGAGATTTTACTGAAGAGGACAACCGCCGTCTTGATATTATCCTTGACAAAGTGAAACGTGCCGGTTATGGCGCGCTTTCCGATGACGAAAAACGTGAACTCTTCGACATCTCGGGGCGAATCAAGTGATCAAATGTCTAACAAACAGAATCAGACTCCTGATGCCGCAAGGCGCAGTACTTGGTGGAAAATAGGTTATGGACTATGGCTGACTGTTAATATTGTTGTTGTTGTCGGTCTTGTATGTTCGTCGTATGCGGGAATGCTTAATCCTGTCGAGGTGGCTGGTGCCGGAATCGTGGGAATGACTTTGCCCGGATGGTTCGGCGCTGTGGTGTTTATCACAGTGTTCGACCTCATATGGTGGCGGCGTACGTCGCTGCTGCCGATAGTGGCGATGCTCGTGTGCGCCCAGCCGCTATGGAATTTCTGCCCGCTGAATCTTCCGCCGGGAAAACTGAGCGCGGAGGAAGAGGAGCGCGCATTCACACTCCTGACCTATAATACCCTTACGTTTTCTGATCTGGAAATGGACGATGGTCCCAACCATACCGTCGAATACATCCTGCAGCAGGATGCCGATATAGTCTGTCTGCAGGAAGTGTACATATTGAATGAATCGGAAAGCCTTCATATCACGGCTGAACAGATCGAGGCTCTTCACCGGAGATATCCTTATATAATATTGAGCAGTCCGTCGCAGTGTGTCCTGTCGAAGTATCCTGTCAACGCTCTGCATATAGATTATTACAGACCGGATTCCAACGGCGGCGATTTTGCCGCTTATCAGATTGATATCGACGGTCATAAGGTGACTGTGTTCAATTGTCATTTCCAGTCGATCGGTCTGACCGGAGAAGACAAGCAGCTCTACGCCGATATTACCGACGGCAAGGCGAACCGCAAGAGTGTGGGTGAGGTCAGCAACCATCTGCTGGCAAAACTCATGCATGCCAACCAGCGCCGGGCCCGTCAGGCAGAAATGATAGGCCGGTATATCAAGCATTACGGAGGAGAGAATGTGATAGTCTGCGGCGATTTCAATGATGTGCCCGGCTGCTATACTCTGCGACGTCTGGCGGAGTTCGATTTGAAAGAGGTGTATCCGGAAGTTGGATTCGGTCCGATGATCACGTATAACGCCAACCGTTTCTACTTCCGTATCGACCATGTGCTGTACCGCGGCTGTTTCAAACCGCACAGCATGGTTCGCGGCTCGCTGAAGAGCAGCGACCACTATCCGTTGACTACCACGTTTGTGTTCGACCGGCAGCAGACGAAGCAGTAGAGTCTGCCGGCGAGCTTTCCGCGATGCGTCTGTTCAGGACATCGACAGAGTCTTTGAGCGCGGAGATCTCGCTGTGGCTGGCATCTATGATCCGGCGGCAGGCCGACAGTTCGGCTTCTGTCGCCGAGTATTTTTTGTGGGCGAGGGCGAACGCGGCGAAATATCCTCCGAAGAATGCCAGTACGGCTACTACGAGCAGTATGGCTATGTTTCCGGGCGTCAGCAGGCGTCCGTTGGCTTCGGATCTGACATCGGCCAGCATGTCGCTGTCGTCGTTTTCGGTGGAGTCATCGTTGAAATCCTCTTCGTTGTCCGGTGCGGTCAGGTAATCCTTTAATCTGTTTTTCATTAGTGGTAATTTGAATTGTGAAAAAGTACGCCGCGTCCGCTCAAGTCTCAGACTTGTGCGGACGCGGCATGCCGTGTTTCCTGATTGCAGGAGACTTATGCTTCGTCAACGCCGGCGAGGGTGGGGTCAATCAGGATGCGTCCGCAGTATTCGCAGACGATTACTTTCTTGTGCATCTTGATTTCCATCTGCTTCTGCGGCGGAATGCGGTTGAAGCAGCCACCGCACGCGTTGCGCTGTACGTATACAATGCCGAGTCCGTTGCGGGCATTGCGGCGCAGGCGCTTGAATGCGGTAAGGGTGCGTTCGTCGATTTTAGGTTCGAGAGATTTCGCTTTTTCACGCAGGTTTTCTTCCTCCTGACGGGTCTCGTTCACTATTTCATCGAGCTCGTTCTTTTTTTCGTTGAGGATGTGCTCCTGATCGGCGAGGCGTTCTTCGGTGTTGCGGATATCGGCAGTTTTGTTTTCAATCGCGCGGGTGAAGTCGCTGATGTGCTTTTCGGCAAGTTCGATTTCCAGTGTCTGGAATTCAATTTCCTTTGAAAGCATATCGAACTCCTTGTTGTTGCGTACGTTGTCGATCTGTTCCTTGTACTGGGCGATGAGCTTTTCGCAGTTTCTGATTTTTTCTTTCTCTACTGCGACGCTGCGCTTCAGTTCGTCTATGTCGTTGTGATAGTTGTCGACACGGGTGTGCAGACCGGCGATGCTGTCTTCAAGATCCTTTACTTCCAGAGGAAGTTCGCCGCGGATTGTGCGGATACGGTCGATTTCCGAAAGTATGGTCTGAAGCTGATACAGTGATTTGAGTCTCTGTTCAACTGAAGAACTGTCGGCTTTCTTTTCAGTGGCCATATATTACTGATATTTAATCGGGTTGGATTCTAACTCTGATTTATAGACTGCAAAGTTAGGAAATTTTTCTGTAATAGCGTTAAAAAAAATCTGTTTTGTGCATGATTCGCTCTCGTAATGACCTATGTCAAGCAGAAGTATGGAGTCCTGCCAGTCTGCGAAGTCATGGTAGCGGATGTCGCTGCTCAGATATGCTTCGGCGCCTGAACGCAGTGCCGCGCCTATGAATTCGCCTCCGCTGCCGCCACAGAGTCCGATACGGCGGATGAGGCGCTCGGGGTCGTCGATATGTGTCGTGCGCACTACCGGAGAGCCGAATGCGGTCTTTATCCGTTCGATGAGCGAACGTATGCTTATTGCTTGTTCGAACACCGCATAGACGCCAAGGCCGAGCGCCGGGTCGGTCTGACGCAGCGGAGTGATGCGGTAGTCGATGACTTCGAACGGAAGGTCGGCGAGTCGCGGCGCTATTTTGCCGACGGCATCGGCCGGAAGAGTGGCCGTGACGCATTCGGCCGCCTCGTTTGTCATGGCAGCCAGAGGATCGTCGCTGTCCAGAGGGTAGCGGGTGGCTTCCACTGCTGCGGACTGTTGTCGTGTCAGGCCTTCTTCGGCTCCGAGTTCCATCATTGTCAGGCGTATCATATCGCTGTGTTCGGGCTTTACTGTGACCGACAGCGAAACCAGACGGTCATCGAGCGGCTTGAGGACGTGTCGGACTTTGGCGCCGAGCATCTCTGCCATTGTATACGACACGCCGCCGCGAGCTGAGTCGAGGGCGGTGTGGCTGCTGTATACGGTGATGCCGTTGCGGATGGCGGCTATCACGGCTTCTTCTACCGGAGTGTTGCCGCTGATTCGCCGGAGTCCCTTGAATATCAGCGGATGATGCGATATGATGAGGTTGCACCCTCGCTGACAGGCCTCTTCGACTATGGCCGGAGTGACATCGACGCACAGAAGAACTCCGCTGCATTCCGCACGTCGCGAGCCTATCTGGAGGCCGGTGTTATCCCAGCTCTCCTGATAGGACGGGTGCGCCAAGGCTTCTACGGCATCTATTATGTGTCCGTTGAGCATTTATTCTTCCGGTTTTACTACGGCGAGGGTGAGCTCGTCGAGTTGCTTCTGGTCGAGTGCGGCGGGGGCGTCGAGCATTACATCGCGTCCGGAGTTGTTTTTCGGGAACGCAATGCAGTCTCTGATGCTGTCGAGACCTGCGAAAAGGCTTACCCAGCGGTCGAGACCATAGGCGAGACCGCCGTGAGGGGGCGCGCCGAACTTGAAGGCGTTCATGAGGAAGCCGAACTGCTCCTGTGCTTTTTCAGGCGTGAAGCCGAGAATCTCGAACATCTTGGCCTGAAGTTCGCTGTCGTGGATTCGGACGGAACCGCCGCCGACTTCCACACCGTTGATTACCATATCGTAGGCATCGGCGCGCACTGCTGCGGGGTCGCTGTCGAGCAGATTTATGTCTTCGTCCTTGGGGTGGGTGAACGGATGGTGCATGGCCATCAGACGCTGTTCCTCGTCGCTCCATTCGAACATCGGGAAGTCGACAATCCACAGACAGGAGAATGTGTTCTTGTCGCGGAGTCCGAGCTGGCGACCCATTTCCAGACGCAGTTCGCAGAGCTGTTTGCGGGTGCGCATCACATCGTCGCCGCTGAGAATGAGTATGAGGTCGCCCGCTTCGGCATTCATGGCCTTGCGGAGCTCCTGCAGGGTTTCCTGTGAGTAGAATTTGTCGACACTGGATTTTACGTTTCCGTCGGCTTCTACGCGGGCATATACCATACCCTTGGCGCCGATCTGGGGACGTTTTACATAGTCGGTGAGGGCGTCAAGCTGCTTGCGGGTGTAGTTTGCCGCTCCCTTGGCGCAGATGCCGCCGATGTAGGCTGCGTTGTCGAATACGCTGAACCCATGGCCTTTCAGTACGCCGTCAAGTTCCACAAAACGCATATCGAAACGAGTGTCCGGTTTGTCGCTGCCGTAATATTTCATGGCGTCTGCCCAGCTCATGCGCGGAAAATCTTCGGTGATTTATATGCCACGGATTTCGTTGAACAGCTGCGTG
>CAMWUD010000144.1 GCA_947177365.1 uncultured Porphyromonadaceae bacterium
GTATGCCATCAGACATGATCTGGATATCCGGAATCCGTTTGACCGTATGAGACTGAAGACGGAAAAGACGGCCAAGAGGTCGCTCGAGATTGAGGAACTGCGTGAGCTTTTTTCGATGGATGTGCTGCCCTACGCTGAGATTTACCGCGATATGTTCAAGCTGTCGTTCATGCTTATCGGGATTAATCCGATTGACCTTTACAGGCTCAATGATGTGTCGAGCCAGGGCCGTGTGGATTTTATCAGGGCCAAGACGCACAAACCGTATTCGATAAAAGTGGAGCCTGAGGCCATGGAGATTATTCTCAGATACAAGGGTACAGGCCAGCTGCTGTTGCTTGCCGACAGATGGAAGGTGTCATTGTCGTTTTTGACTGCGGCCAACAAGGCGCTGCAAAAGCTTGGTGCGAGGCACGTTGGCAGCGGCTTCAGCCGCACGGATGTATCCCGATGGCCGAATCTGACGATGTATTGGGCGCGGCATTCATGGGCGACCATAGCTGCGGATCTGGATATCCCGGATGCTGTGATTTCGATGGCTCTGGGGCATTCGGGTGAGAACCGTGTCACTGACATTTATATCCGACGCAATCAACGCAAGGTTGACGCAGCCAACCGTATGGTGCTTGACTGGGTGCTTTATGGCCGCCGGGGAAAGTGGACGGGTGACTGAGCGCTCTCGCGCATGCGTACGCGCATATACACGCGCACGCGCCCTTTTGAGAGTCAATATATATACATATACAATAACATATAGGTAAAAATTTTTAAGAGTCGGAGGCGTGTTGTGCGCAGCATGCCGTCTTATAAGTTTTATAGCACAGTATCATCGGGATGCTGTGCTATTCTTTTTATAAGTTTTATGCTGTTTTATAAATTTTATGCTGTCTTATAAATTTTATATGATTTATAAGTCTTATATGATTTATATGCTTTTATCTAATTTTAGACGAAAATAGATGGGGCTATTTGTCGTTGTCGGCAGCGAGCTGCGCGAGACGGTCTTCGATAGTGGTAGTGATGTCACCCGACAACGACACCTCAGCAGATACCGATTGCATCTGCGGTGTGTGATACCTCAGCAACCTTTCCTGTATGGCGGCGCGGTCTTTAGCCTCCATCATCATCATATCCACTTCAAAGTCGGAAATTTCGAGAGGATTGCCGTCTGCATCTTGCAGAACTACGGTGCTGTATAGTTCGCCCTCTTTGGTTCTAAACTCTAATTTGCGTGGTGTACCGTCACCATTCGTTTGTGGCCGTGGTGCAAAGTAGGCCATGGAATGGGCGCGGAGATGTTCTTTGAGCGGATTTGGTTTGTTTGGAGTGCCTTTTTGTCGTCCTCCGGTTTTGTGTCCTTTTGCCATGAGGTTAAAAAGTTAAAGATGGAATGCAAAATTAGGGCTTTATCTTTGCGCTGTATATTTAACTTTTTATTCTGATTCAGATATGGGAATAGTAGGCAGCGCCATTGGCGGGGCTCTTGGTATCGGGGCGAGTATATTCGGCGGTATCAGTGCCTCCAAGGCCATGAAGAAGGCTAAAGGCATGGTGGAGCAGGAGAAACGCGATAATCAGGACTGGTTTGACCGCCGCTATAATGAGGATGCGACTCAGCGTGCGGATGCGCAGCGAGTTCTTACTGCGACCAACGACAGTATAAGGGAGCGTAACCGTCAGGCTGCAGGAGCGCAGGCTGTGATGGGCGGCACTGATGAAGCTCTGGCTTCAGCCAAGGCGGCAAACAATCAGGCTCTGGCGGATGCGACATCGCAGATTGCGGTAAGTGCTGAGGCACGCAAGGGTCAGCTGGAGCAGCAGTACCGCCAGAATGAGAGTGAGCTGAATGACAAGTTGCGCTCGTTTGAGGTTGGCAAGGCTAATGCGGTGGCGCAGGCTGTGCAGGGTGTGGCCGATGCAGGCGCCTCAATGGGTGAATTTTTTTAAGGGGAGAGTGATTTATGATTAGTGATCCGGAAAATAAACCTTTGGATTTACGGAGGAACGTTGTCGGCACAGGAGGCGCTAATGATTACTTGGGGATAGGGTCTGGCGGCACTGTGTCAACGGCTGCTTCCGCAAATGCCCACCATTCTTCTGACGCTTCGCTACGCTCGCGCACCGGTCAGCCCGGACAGGCGGGAAGCTCTTCTTCTGGTGCGGGTACCGGGCAGGCAGCGGCTGCTGCTTCAGCTACAATGGCTGGTGGTGCTGTAGGCAACAGCACAGCGGGAACTGCGGAGAGCCGTGGCACAGGCCTTATCTCAGCCTCTGTGCCGGAGCAGCTGAAGATGAACAGCTATGACGAGATTATTAAGCAGCTTGAACGCCGCCGCGACCAGTACAAGCCACTGACAGACGAGCAGTTGGAAAAACTGCGCAAGCGTCAGAAGGCGGAGGGTATGTTGAGCGGGATTTCGGACGCTGTTCGTTCGGTGGCCAATCTGGCGTTTACACATCATTATGCGCCGGATATGTATGACAGTTCGAAGAGCATGTCGGCCCGGGCAAAAGCGCGATTCGACAAAGAGAAGGCTGACAGAGAGGCCGAGGAAGACCGCTGGCTGAATTATTCGATGACAATCAGCAAGCTCAAGGATGCGGATAATGACCGGAAGCTGCGCCTGTGGCAGACTGAGCAGACTCTGGCGCGTCAGGATCGTGACAGGGATGACAATATAGCATTCCGCAACAAGGACTTTGACGAGCGGCTGCGTCAGTGGCAACTCAATTTCGACCGTCAGGGAGAATGGCACAAGGAGGAAGGCGAGCGCTGGGAACGCCAGTTCAAGGAGAGTGTCAAGCAGTTCTATGCCAGCAACGCCAACGAAAGGGCACGTATCAATCTGGAATCTCAACGTCTCGCTCATTCAATAAAGGAGGGTCAGATGACATTCAACCTTGGCTCCGGCAATGGCAATGTGACTCTGACGCTCGACAAGCTCAATGCAGAGACTATTTCTCACATCTACAGCACACTGCCTGCGGATGTGCGCTCTCAGGTGCAGGGCGACCCGATATATGCGGCAGATATCAATGAAAAAGGGGAACAGCAGTATGACTTCAATGGCAAGCCGCTACAGAAAGTCATCGGATACAAACCGCCGACAACAGAAGCTATGCTCATCGCCATCGGTGCCAACGTGGAGAGTTCGCCGGCCACACAGAACGCTATCAAGCAGGTTGCAGGTTTGGAAACAGGCGAGAAGCCCGCAGGTTATTAACGACATTCATTATCACTATATATGGCTAATCCCAACGATAATTTACGCAGACTGTATCAGAACGGCTTAAAACACTTCTCACTGCCCGACTTCGATACATTCCAACAAGATATGAAAGATGAGCAGAAGCGTAGGCGATTCTACACCAATATGCAGAAAGCCTATTCTCTGCCCGACTTTGATACATTCTCAACAGACATCGGTGCGGTCTCTGTTGCCACGCCCGAGGCGGCGCCTGCTGCTGACGCTTCGCTACGCTCGCACACAGAACCAGCCCGAGTGGCGAATGGAAATGGCGACAGCGGTATGCCGCAGCCGCAGGTTCAGCCGCAGCGTGGCCTGCTTGGCCAGACGCTGGACGCCGGATTGAAAGCGGCTTCTGACGCTTCGCTACGCTCGCGCACAGGACAGGCGACTTCGGTGGATTCGGCTTCGCTACGCTCGCACACAGAACAGCCGCCAGCATCGGCTTCTGTGCGGCCTACTGTCGTGGCGCCATCCGGGGCGGCACAGCCGCAGGAATGGGAAGACTCTCCTGAGCGGCAGGCATTCCAGATGAAGGTGAATGCGGCCAAGGCCGGACTTAAGAGGCAGGGCGATGATTTCCAGCAGCAGATTGAGGGGATTCAGAAGGGCAATAAGCCCGGAGCATCCAAAGGAGAGCTGGAGATTGACCCTCATACAGGGCGGATGGATACGGCATATTATACGGCAGAAGGAGACCGGGTGGACTCGCGAATGCAGCAGAGCCGCGCCAATTCGGAGTATCACCAGTGGTGGGAGAATAACACCGAAGCGGGCAAGCGTTCAAAGGAGCAGCGACTTCAGCATGAGTTTGAGGATGGTCTGACTACTCTGTGGCATCGTCATGATTTGGGCGAAACGGGGAATGCCGCACAACGAGCGTGGACGGCGGCTGAGGCCGAATATGATTCTGCTGTAGAGCGCAACCGCAAGAACAAGGCAATGATAAGCGGAGTGGCGATGGATAATACCGATGCTGCGGCGTTGAGTCAGCTTGAGTCTGTTGACAATTTCACCGACAGGCTGACGACTCATGATCTGGATGCACTGATGGATAATGCATGGAAGAATCTTGGCTCGGACGGACAGAAGTCGCTTGTTGATGATTGTTACCGGATGCTCAGTCAGCGCTATCAGGGGGCGGATGAGCTGGAGCTGTACAATTATGCCAAGGAAATGGCCCGCCAGCAGTCGGATTTGCGTATGTACAGGCTTGCAGTGGAGAAGAATCTGCCCAAGGGCAAGCTTGATTATTTCATGCGAAAGGTTGGAGACATGAACCTTCTGACCAATATCGGCAAGGGCATTGCGGTGAACCGGACTGGCAAGACAGGCGATATGGCTGCGTATGAAGCCGCCAACGAAGAATACCGTCAGGACGGACATAAGATTCTTGATGTAGCAGGAATGGTTGTCGGGTTTGCGTTTGACCCGACCATGCTGCTGTCGGGAGGTGTAGGCGGAGCCGCGACAAAGGGTGCGATGTGGGCGGGAGGACGCTATATTGCAGGACGCGGAGCAAGTGCAGCGGTTGTGAAGGGAGCAAGCAGAGAATTTGCACACACTTTGAGCGGACGTCTTGCGGCAGGAGTTGTCGGAGGATCCGCGAACTTCGGTACTTTTGAGGGTATCAAAGAAATGGAGAATCAGTTTGCGCACGGAGGTCATATTGTCGGGCAGGATGAATCGGGTCGTTATATAAACGAGGGGTATTCTGCCTCAGCCGTAGGAGGTCAAGCACTCCACGGACTTATAATGGGAGGCGCAGTCGGTTGGCTTGGCCCCGTCACCGGAAATGTATCTGACAAGCTTGTCAAGGGAACGGCAAGCACAGTGGGTAAGGTTGCGGCCCGTTCGGGTCTGTATGCAGGTGCAACAGTGGCAGAAGGTACGATTTTTTCTATTCCGGAATGGTATGAAGGCAATCGTGACGGCTTTGATGTGTGGACTGACAACATGGCTATGATGGTTGGCTTCAAAGCAAAGCATATGCTCAAAAGCGCAGGTGGAGTTCTGGGCGACCTGAAAGCATCGTTTGAGAAACCGGCCAATGGCCAGAAGAACCGCATGGACTTTGCGAGCCGTCTGCGGATGCGTATGGATGCACCTTCTGATGGCGGTCTTGTCACTCGAGATGGCCGATTTGTAGAGAGTCTTGGTCTTACAAAAGATGAGGCGGCAGAGCTGAGCAGGTACGGATATAGGGATTTGCGCGAGCTTGTTGAGAGTTCGGAGCGCACCGGGGATGCTTCGAAGGGAGCGCTGATTACGGCCAACGCACCGGAAATTGTAAGCCGTCTGACGGATATGGTCCGGGATACACGAGTCAGTGAGGCGGCTCGAGCCAAGATGTATTACTATGCCACCGGGCGTAAGCTGCCGATGTCGATGATGATGCGTGGGGAGCTGTCGGAGGACGGGAATGGTGGCTTCACGGTGAAGTCATACGGAGCGAACGGAGTGATTACCTCGCGCTCGTTCAAGAGTCGCAAGAGAGCAGATCTTGAGCTGGAGCGTATACGCAGACAGACGGAGCTTAACAGCATCGAAGTCGGGGAGTGGTATCAGCCCATCGCAGATTTTGAAAGCCGGATAATGGAGGCAAGCAGAAGAGTTGCGGCAAAGTATGACTGGCGCCCTATTGATGTATATCGTACGTTTGAGGATTTTCTTGACTCATCAGTACGAGGGAAAGACAAGGAACTGTCGGATGCACAGAAAAACATTTACAGCAAGATTATTGCTGAATTAGACGGGATAGAGGAGGACTCGGATCCGGCAGGCAAGAAACGTTCGGCAATCAATGAGAAATACGGTGTTGACATTGACAAAGCGATACGAAAAGATTTGAACAGGCGCACGGAAGCCGAGCAAAGAGCGATTGAGGAATACATAAGTGCACTCATGCCTCAACGGCAACCATGGAATGCTGCCGGGCAAAAGCTATTGCCATCAAAGGGAGAGCCACGAGATGTCGAGGATGTG
>CAMWUD010000145.1 GCA_947177365.1 uncultured Porphyromonadaceae bacterium
GTATCAGGCAGCGAATGGTTCGACCTTCAGGGTAGAAGAGTCGACCGTCCCGGCAAGGGCGCTTATATTCGTGTCGACCGTCTGGCTGACGGAAGTGTCCGCAGAATAAAAACAATCAAAAGATAGAGAATTGGGTTAAATTCTCTGAGGTCCGAGGCCTTGGAGGTGTGTAAGAAGATATGCCGGCCTTTTGCCGGCATATCTTTTTGTGTCCGACTATAGAGACTCTACTTGTCGGATTGCCGGATAATTTCTAACTTTGTGGTATGGAAACACAATTTTCATCGGCGCTGCTTGAGAGCGCTGTGACAGAAATATCCCGCCTGCCCGGAATCGGACGCAAGACAGCTCTGCGTCTGGCGCTGCATCTTCTGCGCCGCGACGAACGTGAGGCTGTGGCCCTCGGCCAGTCGATCATCGACCTGCGGAAGGGAATCAGTTATTGCAGCGTATGCCACAATATATCCGACACTGACGAATGCGCCATATGCGCCTCGCCCCTGCGCGACCATACTACGGTATGTGTGGTGGAGAACGTGCGTGATGTCATGAGCTTCGAGGCCACCGGTCAGTACCGGGGCGTCTACCATGTGCTTGGCGGACTCATTTCGCCTGTCGACGGAGTGGGGCCGGACATGCTGCAGATCGACTCGCTGGTGGAGCGCGTCGCCGCCGGGGGCATAACAGAAGTGATACTGGCGCTGAGCGCCACCATGGAGGGCGACACCACCAATTTCTATATATCGCGTCGATTGGGGCAGTTCGCCGGTCTGACCCTTACCCGTCTGGCCAGAGGCATGTCGGTGGGTAATGAAATCGAATATACCGACGAACTCACGCTCGGACGCTCGCTGATGGAGCGGGTGCCCTACGAGCAGTAGTCACTCAAACAGACGCTGGTAAATCACCGCATCTCCGAAGCGCCGCCCCTGTCTGAGCCATGAGCGCAGGCGTCCGCAGGTTTTGAAGCCGGCGGCGGCGAAAAGCGCGCGCGACGCTTTGTTGTCGGCTCCTGTCACAGCCCAGAGCTGGTGCATGCCCAGATGCGTGGCGCAATAGACGCTGAGCCATGCCAGAGCCTGAAGGGCATAGCCTCTGCAGCGATATTCTTTCTGAATGAAGATTCCGACGCCGGCGCGGCGGTCGCGCGGTGAGTAGTCGTAAAGATCCACAACCCCCACGGGATTGCCGTCCAGATCCGTGACTATCAGGCGCAACTGACCGTCGGCCGATATATTTCCGCTGTAGTTGGCTATAAATTCAGCCAGAGCGTGTCTCGACATTGGAGCGGCATTGTCGCCGCATGGCCACAGCTCCGGGTCGTTTTCCCAGATATAGAGAGTGTCGGTATCGGAAGGTTCCGGCGCACGGAGCCTTATTTTCAGTTCTGTTTCGTTCATCAGTTGGCTTGTATATTACGAGGTAAGAGTTGCCATGCCCGGTAAGGCTCGCCCATATGGCGCACACAGCGGTGCCAGTAGGAGTCGCCCGAGCCGTGCAGAAGTTCATGCGGGTCGGTGAAGTCGGACAGGGCCCACACATCGTTTGCCAGTTCTTCTTCGAGCTGGCCACGGCTCCAGCCGCTATAGCCTACGAAGAAACGCAGCACTCCGTCGAGCTGATAACCGGAATTGACATAGTCGGTTATGGCATCGAAATCGCCGCCGACATATAGTCCGGGCGCATATTCTCTGGCATTGCCGATGATGTCGCTTCCGAGAGTGTGGATAAAGAAGAGTCTGTCTTGCCCCAGAGGCCCTCCGCAGTAGACAGGAGCGTCGAATTGCGGTGAGATGCCGTCGAGTACGTCGGAAAGCATGTTGGCGGTACGGTAGTTCATCACTACACCCATGGCGCCTTCTCCGGCATTGTAGTCGACCAATGACAGAACTCCATGGTTGAAATAAGATTCGGCAAGGAATGGTTCCGCCACCAGTATGGCCCCCTGCCTGACGTCGCCTTTTACAGTAGGGACGTTGAAGATGTCGGTGGTGATGTCTCTCATCGGATAGGGTGTTAGTGGATTAATCGAAAAACTGCTTTATAGAAATCCAACAACCGGAAGGCCGCCGTAGTTCTTTGCAAAGTTATAAAAAAGTCAGTTAACTAAAGGAAATACGGACTATATTATTACACAACGGCTTTTTTAAAACTATAGGAGCGCATGCGCGGCTATGGGTAATATTGGGAAAAAGGATGTGAAATTCAAAAAAAATGTGTACTTTTGCATTCCAACATTATCATGATACTGCAATGAAGCAACTCGTATTATCTCTTCTGGCAGCCGGCGTGGCCATGAGCGCCTCTGCCGACGCTCCACTTTGGTTGCGCAACAGTGCAATCTCGCCCGATGGTTCGACTGTAGCCTTTACATACAAGGGCGACATCTACACAGTACCCTCTGCCGGCGGACGGGCAACACGTCTGACCGTAGATCCCGCCTTTGATGGCGCACCGCTCTGGAGTCCCGACGGCAAACGGCTGGCGTTCAGCAGCGACCGTCGTGGTAGCGATGATATTTTTGTGATGCCGGCTACAGGCGGCACTCCGGTGCGGATAACCACACACTCCGGAAGCGAGACTCCGCTTGCGTGGCTCGACGGCTCGAAACTTCTGTTCAGCGCCAAGCTTCAGCCTTCGGTATCGGCAGCCCAGGGGCCGTTCCAGAGTCAGGTATATGTAGTGGACGTGGATGCCGACAGTCCGCGCCCGTCGCTCTATGTGTCTCTGCCCATGACCTCGGCTTCGGCCGATGCCGCCGGACGCATTCTCTATGGCGACAAGAAGGGATATGAAGACATACTGCGTAAACACGAGCGCTCATCCGGTACGTCCGACATATGGCTCAAGGATGGCGACAAATACACAAAGCTGACCGCTTTCACCGGACATGACATGAATCCGGTATGGGGCGCAGGCGACACATATTACTATGTGTCGGAAGAAGACGGCACACTCAACGTGTGGTCGAACAACCTGGCCGGAAACGCACGCCGCCAGCTGACACACTTCCAGCGTCATCCGGTTCGCACGCTCTCGGCTGCGGCCGACGGCACACTCGCCTTCAGCTGGAACGGCGAGCTTTATCTGCAGAAACCCGGTGGAGAGCCCCGTAAAATCGATGTAGAGATAGTCGGCGATGATTATGACCCGGATCTGGTGAAACGCTATGTCAACGCCGGCGCCACAGCCATGTCGGTATCGCCCAATGGCGAGGAAGTGGCTTTCGTCCTCCGTGGCGATGTATATGTGACATCCGTCAAGTACGAGACAACAAAGCGCATCACCAACACTCCCGCCCAGGAACGAAATGTTGAATTCGCACCCGACGGCAAGAGCCTCGTATATGATTCGGACCGCGACGGCCACTGGCGCCTCTTCATAGCCAAGGCGAAAGACGATAAGGAAAAACTGCTCACTTATGCCACCGAAATAGTGGAGGAACCGCTCTACGAATGTGCCACATCTGCCCAGCAGCCGCATTTCTCGCCCGATGGCAAGAAAGTGGCTTTCCTCGAAAACCGGACCACACTCAAGGTGATAGACGTAAAATCCAAGAAAGTCAAAACGGCTCTGGACGGCAAGTTCAATTATTCATACGTTGACGGCGATGTGGAGTTCAGCTGGTCGCCCGACAGCAAATGGTTGCTTGCAAGCTATATAGGCATCGGCGGATGGAACAATAAAGATGTGGCTCTGGTAAAAGCCGACGGCAGCGAGGTAGTGGATCTGACCGAGAGCGGCTATGTGGATGCCAATCCGAAGTGGGCGCTCGAGGGAAAGGCCTTTACCTACGAAACCGGTCGCTACGGAATGAAGAACCACGGCAGCTGGGGCAACACTTCCGACATAGTGATGATGGTGCTCGATGGAGAAGCCTGGGACAAATTCAACCTCACCGAGGAAGAGAAAGCGCTCGCCGAAGCTGCCGATAAAGACAAAAAAGACGATGACGACGACAAGGACAAGGATTCCACCGAAGTCAAGATAGAGAAGGTGAAAGCCTTGAAGTTCGACCTCGACAACCGCAAATACCGCCGGATATGCCTCACCGACATGTCGGGTTTCATCGGCGACTACTATCTTTCTCCCGATGGCGAGAAATTCTATTACACCATGTATTCGCCTGAAGGCGAGGCTAATCTTTACGCCAAGGACATGAAGAAAGGCGAGACCAGACTTCTGGCGCGTAACATCAGCGGCGGATTCATGCCCGATGCCAAAGGCGACAACCTCTATGTGCTCTCCGGCTCAGGCATGAGCAAAATCAGTCTGCCCTCGGGTGCATCGGAAGCAATAAGCTTCAGCGCCGACTATAACCGCCACCCGTCGCTTGAGCGCGAATACATCTATGACCACATGCTTCAGCAGGTGGCCGAGAAATTCTATGACGAGAATCTGCACGGTGTCGACTGGAAAGGCTACGGCGAGGACTATCGCCGCTTCCTGCCCTATATCAGCAACAACCGCGATTTCGCCACACTGCTCAGCGAGATTCTCGGCGAACTCAACGCCTCGCATACCGGTGGCCGCTACTATGCGCCTCAGGGTGCCATGACGGTGGGTGAGCTGGGTGCTTTCTTCGACCAGACATTCGACGGCAACGGCCTGAAAGTATCAGAAGTCATGGCCCGCGGTCCGCTGTCTACCACAGCCGCCGATGTGCGTCCGGGCGATGTCATCACCCATATCGATGGCGTGGCCGTCGAAGCCGGAAAAGACTATTATCCGCTGCTCGAAGGCAAAGTCGGCCGCAAGGTACGTCTCAGCGTGGAACGCAAAGGTCGCAAGAACGGCGACATCACGGTGCGTCCGGTTTCACCCGGAGTAATCACTTCGCTGCTGTACCAGCGCTGGGTAGAGCACAACCAGCATGTGGTCGACAGTGTGTCGGGCGGTCGCATAGGCTATGTCCACGTGCAGGGCATGAACTCTCCGAGCTTCAGCTCCACCTACGACCAGGTGCTCGGCAAATACCGCAACTGCGATGCCATGATTGTGGACACACGCTATAATGGCGGCGGATGGCTGCACAACGACATAGCCCAGCTATTTTCAGGAAAAGAATATGTGCGCTTCACTCCGCGCGGCCAGTATATAGGCAGCGAACCGTTCTCGCAGTGGACCAAACCCTCAGTGATGATGGTGAACGAATCGAATTATTCCGACGCCTACGGCACACCGTTCACATATCAGACCCTTGGAGTAGGCGAGCTGGTTGGTGCACCCGTACCCGGCACAATGACAGCAGTATGGTGGGAAACACAGATCGACCCGACGCTTGTCTTCGGCATACCTCAGGTGACATGCACCGACCTCAACGGCACTCCGCTGGAGAACCATCAGCTCACTCCGGATGTTTTGATATATAACGCCCCCGCAGAGGTACTCCGCGGCTACGACGCCCAGCTAATCGAAGCAGTGAAGCATCTGCTCCGGAAAGTAGAAAAATAGAATCCGAACCGTAATGCCTACTAAAGATATTACCACCAATACCGTGCGTCTGCTATGGCTCAACTGGGCCATAGCATTCGGCGCGCCTGCTATGGTGACTCTCGCCTCCACTCTAGTGCCTCCAATCTGGCTGCCGTTGATATGCCTGCTGATTGCCTATCTGCTGTTGCTGACCCACAGGCGGCGCACGGATTCGTCCCACAGGCTCGCAGGGTGTTCGCTGGTAATATGGCTTACGATGGCGGCAATGGGTGCCGCAGCCGTAATCACGGCTTTGATCAATATAGTGTATTCGCCCAAAGTCATACCTACTGTTGTGGCGGAAAACCCGGCATTACCCTTCATCACATCGCTGGTAGTGTACCCGCTGATGTGTGCTGTAAGCCTGTATGGCATAGTGATGGAGACAGACAACCATTGCTGCAGACGCTGTCAGGCCAATTTCGGTTACTATGATGGTGATAGTTCCGTAGCCACGTTCTATTCCCGAGAATCTGTATATCAGCTGCGCCTGATGCTGATTCTGTCATCGGCAATAAGTATCGCGGCTACGGTATACTATTTCCTGTTTTATATAAATGTGAATCTTAACTCTCCGGACCGCTTCTTCTTCGTGGTGCTTCCTCTGGCTCTGTTTGCGTCTTCCATGGGCTTCATGGCGATACGCTATTTAAGAATGTATGATGCCGTGGTGTCGAACCGTCATGGAGGCACAAGAGTTCACTCGC
>CAMWUD010000146.1 GCA_947177365.1 uncultured Porphyromonadaceae bacterium
GTGCAACATCGGCGGTGGTGCCGGTAGTGGAACCGTAGAAAATACCTGTTTTTTTCATATTGGAGAGAGTTGTCTGGCTCCGGCAGACAAGAGCCTGCCGGAGGTTGTAAGAGAGGGATTATTTGTCGGGAACGGGAGCAATGAGCTTGTAACCCTTTCCGTGGATGTTGATGATTTCGATAGAGGGGTCGTCTTTGAGATGTTTGCGCAGCTTGGTGATATACACGTCCATCGAGCGCGCGTTGAAATAGTTGTCGTCGATCCAGATAGTCTTGAGGGCGAAGTTGCGTTCGAGAATCTCGTTGACGTGGGCGCAAAGCAGACTGAGGAGCTCACTTTCCTTGGTGGTGAGTTTGGTCACCTTGTCGTCGATCATCAGCACCTGTTTCTGGGTGTCGAAGGTGAACTTGCCTATTTTGTACATGGTGATTTCCTTGCCTTTCTTGCCTTTCACGCGGCGCAGGATAGCCTCGATACGGAACACAAGCTCTTCCATCGAGAAAGGCTTGGTGATATAGTCGTCGGCTCCGATTTTGAAGCCTTCGAGAATATCGTCTTTCAGCGATTTCGCAGTCAGGAAAATGATAGGCACCTCGGAGTTTACGGTGCGGATTTCCTGTGCGAGAGTGAATCCGTCCTTTTTGGGCATCATCACGTCGAGGACGCAGATGTCGTATTTGCCTTTGAGGAAGGCTTTGTAACCGCTGTCGCCGTCGGCGAAGAGGTCGGCGTTGAAGCCTTTGGCCTGAAGATATTCCCTCAGGAGCATGCCAAGATTCTCGTCATCTTCGCAAAGCAGTATACGCATACGTTCTTCCATAATTTTGAGTTTTATTAGAGTTTGTACTTTTGTTTTGTCATTCTTTAAGCAGCGGAAGTATGATTATGAACCGTGTGCCTATTCCCGGCTCGGATTCCACATTTATAGTTCCGTTGAGTTCTGTTATCATTTTTTTTACATAAGCCAGGCCCAGACCGAAGCCTTTTACATCGTGCCGGTTGCCTGTGGATACACGGTAGAATTTCTCGAATATCTTTTTGAGGTCGTCTTTCCGTATGCCGATGCCATTGTCGGCGATTGTGATTTCGAGGCGGTCTTCGCCTAAGTCGCGGCTGCTGACGGTGAGCTGCAGCGGCTCGTCCTCGCGCCTGTATTTTACTGCATTGTCGAGCAGATTGAATATCACATTGGTGAAGTGCATCTCGTCGACATTCACTATGGCGTCCATCGCATCGAGGTTGGATGTGATTTTGCCACCGTATTTCTCCACCTTCAGTTTGAATGTGTTCACAATGTTGTACAGTGCCAGATTGGCGTCGACCTCCTGCAGTTTCAGAGTGGCTTTCTGGCGCTCGAACATCGACATCTGCAGCACTTTCTCAACCTGGAAGCGCAGGCGCTTGGTCTCATCGTTGATGACAGTGGAAATCTGCTGGAGCATGGCCGGCGATTTTCTGACTGTCGGATCGTTGAGCATCTGTGCGGCGAGCGAAATGGATGAAATCGGTGTCTTGAATTCGTGCGTCATGTTGTTGATGAAGTCGTTTTTCATCTCTGTGAGTTTCTTCTGCCGGAATGCCACGACAATAGTGAACACCGATACGATGAGCAGAATCAGAGTGAAAGCCATCGAAGGCACGAGAAAAGAAATCGATGAGTAGATATAGTCGCGCTTGGTCGGGAAATACACTTTGAGCGTGTGGTGAGCCTTGGGCGGGTCGTTGTGGAACAGTCTTTGGGTGAACATGTTGTCGCTGTCGTTGGCTGTGGGCTGGTAGCCGTCGGAACGATATACAAGCTTGCCGGTGGGAGCCTCCAGAGCGAATTCGAAAGGTACTTTAAGTCCGAGCGTGTCGAGTTCCTGCCGCAGATAGCGTCGTACGGTCGAGGAGTCGGCGCGCTGGCTTATAGGCCGGTCGGATGCGGTGCTTAGAATGTTGAGAATCACTTCGTCGAGGAGCCCGCGCTGGTAGAGATAATTGGTGCGGTAAGTCTGCTGAACGTTTTTGAAACGGTCGACAGTGGCGCTTGCCCCGGGTTGCAGTTTGGAGATTTCCGAAACACTGCCCTTTATGGTAATGTCGGTTTCAAGACCGTTGGCGGTAGTGAATGAATATCTCATGCCGCCGAGCTGAGGAACCGGATTGCCGGGGTATTGAGCAAGAATGGACGAAGACTCAATGGAGCTTACATCCTCTTCAAGGAAATGGCGGGTTTCATCCTGCTCGAGTTTTTCGGCTACTGCAATCATGCAACGGCGTGCGCCTTCGGTAAACTGTTCATAGCGCATTTCAGCCATGCTCTTCATGTACATTATCTGCATGAACAGCAAGCCGAGAAACACTACTGCCATTAATATGGTCAATATCCAGATGGTATGCTTTTTCATTTATGTAGTCGAGTGTTGATGGTTAAAACTTAACCTTTGTTATGTTAACAAATTACATCGTTGAATGTTCTGAAATAGTTGTCTGACATCCGCCTTATGACGGGAATCGGCCTTTGATTTAACATTTCGGCTCAAAATTAACATAAAAATGTGAAAGCGCAAAATTTTTACCTCGGAATTTCAATTTTTCATGTGAAAAAAATCTGTGTGCGAACGCAGTAGCCGGATAATTCGGAAAGAGAGCTTCAGTTCGGTTCCGGCAGTGTGAAAAAACATTAATTGGATAATATAAATGAAAAAGAAATGCTAATTTTGTATCCGCAAAAGAGATAATGCGATTTCGTCACTTGGTGATTCGGGTGATTCTCAAATAATAATGCCAATATAAACTTTTTAAAACATACTAACAAATAGCATGGAAAACAATGATGCTACGCGCGCGGGCCGTCATCTGGCGCCGGGCGAAAAGCCCGATATGGGATTCTGGAAACTATGGAATCTCAGTTTCGGTTTCTTTGGAGTGCAGATTGCCTATGCTCTGCAAAGCTCTCAGGTCAGCCGTATATTCTCTACTATTGGTGCTGATCCGCACGACTTGAGTTATTTCTGGATACTTCCGCCGCTTATGGGCATGATTGTGCAGCCGATAGTAGGGGTGTCGAGCGACCGCACATGGAACCGTTTCGGACGTCGTCTGCCTTATCTGATTATCGGTGCGCTGGTGGCCATGATTGTGATGTGCTTCCTGCCTAATGCCGGCTCGCTGGGTCTCAGCATCGGAGCCGCGATTGTCTTCGGTCTTGTAATGCTGATGTTCCTCGACACGTCCATCAACATGGCCATGCAGCCGTTCAAGATGCTTGTGGGCGATTTTGTGAATGAGAAACAGAAAGGCTTGGCCTACAGCATACAGAGTTTTCTCTGTAACGCCGGTTCGGTAGTGGGCTACCTTGCGCCTTTCGTACTGGCATGGTTCCTGCCGACGACAGCGCCTGAAGGCGAGGTGCCTGCCACTGTGACCGTGGCTTTCTATCTCGGAGCCGCCATACTGCTGCTCTGTGTCATCTACACCATGGCCAAAGTGAAGGAAATGCCTCCGAAGGAATATGCCTACTATCATGGCATAGTGGATTCGGATGCCAAATCCGAGGAAAAGAAAGAGAAAGTAAACCTGCTTAAACTCCTCGCCCATGCGCCGAAGGTGTTCTGGACTGTCGGAATTGTGCAGTTCTTCTGCTGGGCCGGTTTCCTTTATATGTGGACATATTCCACCGACGCTGTGGCAATCCAGGCTTTTGACGCTCCCTCGCAGAAAGTGGTGGAGAGCGTCAGCATCGATGGCAAGGCCTATGCCGACAAGTATCTGTTCAACGACAAGGTGATGGTGCTCGACAATGGTCGCTTCCTTATGGCCGGCATATGTGTCGACGGCGAATTCACCTCGCCTTCCACTGTGGTTGTCGACGGCGATACCATAATCAGCGGAGGCCAGCCCGTGTATGTCGACGGAGTGGCTAAGATTGAGCCGCACAACGGCAGTCTTGATCTTGCCGGACGCACTCTTGCCGTGGAAGGCCGCATTGTAGAAGCTTCGCGTCTGGAGACAGTATCGCAGTTCTCGCTTATAGAACCCGGAACAGTGCTGACTCTGGCTCACATAGCCAAGGCCGACGGCAACGGCGAGTATTTTCTGGAAGATACCAGCGAACTCCCGGCAGTATCCGCTGCCGAGTCGCTTGACGTCAACTACAAGACAGTGCTCAACTCGGCTTCCAGCCAATATCAGGCAGCGGGCGACTGGAACGGTGTCCTCCTTGCTATACAGGGTGGCGTAGCAGTTCTCTGGGCGCTTCTGCTGGCCCGCTTCCGCAATCGCAAGCTTGGCTATTCGCTCAGTCTGCTGATTGGTGCGGCAGGCTTCCTGAGCATCTGCTACATACAGAACAAGTACCTGCTGTGTGTGAGCTATGGACTGGCCGGCTGTGGCTGGGCCGCCATGCTTGCCATGCCGTTCACAATCCTGACAAACGCTTTGTCGGGTAAGAATATCGGCGCCTATCTGGGTCTGTTCAACTGCACTATCTGTCTGCCCCAGATTATAGCCGCTCTCGTAGGCGGACTGATACTGAATCTGTTCCCGATTGTATCGGAAGGTGCTTCGGCAGGAGTGGCCAACACGGTGATGATGCTTGGCACTTCGGGAGTGCTGCTGCTTTTAGGCGCACTTGCCGTATGGGTTATCAAGGAGACAAGCGGCGAACATGCCGCTGAATAATAAAAAAGCAGAGCGGGCCGCTTCCTTTTCCGGAGGCGGCCCGCTCTGCTTTAAGGACTTTAAGGACTTTAGGGTCTTTAAGGACTTTAAGGTCTTTAAGGACTTTAGGGTCTTTAGGGTCTTTAGGGTCTTTAGGGTCTTTAAAGTCCTTAAGGTTTTTAGAGTCCTTAAGGCTTTTATTCTTCGTCAGGAATTGCGCTGCCTCTGGGCAGAGTGAGGTGGAGCATAAGCCATCCGGCTATGCCTGCAATCAGCGAGCCAACTACAATGCCGAGTTTGGCATGGTCGAGCAGTTCGATGGTGTGGCTGTCGGCAGTGTTGAACGTAAGAGTGGCGATGAAGAGCGATACCGTGAATCCGATACCCCCGAGCATCGATACTGCAGCCATCATCTTCCAGTTGCTGTGGTCAGGCATAGGAGCGGCGCCAAGCTTTACAGTAAGCCAGGAGAAACCGAAAATACCGATGAACTTACCCAGCACAAGCGCGAGAATGATGGCAAGGGAAACACCCTCGGCGACAGATGCCGGGTCTGTGTCGAGAAGGAAAATGCCGGCATTGGCGAAGGCGAACAGCGGTATGATGAAATAATTGACAATCGGATGCAGGGAGTCTTCAAGTTCCTGCAGAGGAGATATTACTTTGTCGGAAGCAGATTCGACTTCCTTGAGCCAGTTGAGCTGGTCGCGGTTCAGGATAGTGCGCCGGGTAAGAAGCTCATCGTCCTCGCCACGGAAATGCGAGATTGAATTTCGTATGATCTTGATATACTTTTTCGGCGCGAATACCGGAGTGGCAGGCACACAGAACGCCACCAGTACTCCGGCTATAGTGGGGTGTATGCCGGAATTGAGAAAGAGGAACCACACAATGCCGCCAATGCCGAGATAGAATATCTTGCTCTTGATGCTCATGCGGCTTCCGAGCAGCAGCAGTACCAGCAGTCCGGCTGCATAGAGCAGGAGGTTGGCCTCGATATGGGAAGAATAAAAAGCAGCTATCACCACGATGCCGCCGATGTCGTCGACAACGGCCAGAGTGGTCAGGAAAATCTTGAGCGAAAGCGGCACACGACGTCCCAGCATGGCCAGTACGCCAAGCGAGAAGGCTATATCTGTGGCCATGGGAATAGCGGCGCCCCCGCTGAAGTCGGTGCCGTCGCTGAGCAGCCAGTATATGGCCACCGGACATATCATGCCGCCGACAGCCGCCACAATAGGCAGTAGCGCCTGTTTGAACGAGGCGAGTTCGCCGACGAGAATCTCACGCTTGATTTCGAGTCCGATGGAGAAGAAAAACACTGCCATGAGGGCATCGTTGATAAATGCGAGCATATCCATCGGGTGTCCCGAGTGGCTGAATATATTGAAATCGCCAACCTGCAGGCGCACTTCATTTTTCCAGAAGTGTAAATAATGCTCGTTCATGCCGGGGATGTTGGCGACAACCAGAGCGAGGACAGTG
>CAMWUD010000147.1 GCA_947177365.1 uncultured Porphyromonadaceae bacterium
CCGTAGCTGTAGGGGTCTACGTTGGAGTTGCCCACCTGACCGTAGCCGGCGCGGCGCTTGAGGTTGTTGAGCCAGGTAACATCGCGGAGGAATGCTTCCTGATTGGCACGCCACGCGAGAGCCACCGAGGGGAAGTAGCCCCATTTGTGGTCTTTGGCGAACTTTGAGCTGCCGTCGGCACGCATTGTGGCGGTGAGCAGGTAGCGGTTGTCAAAGCCGTAGTTCACACGGGCGAAGTAGCTGACGGTGGTCACCTTGTCTTTCCATCCGTCGTTAGAGACGAACTCGCCGTCGGAGCCGATTACATGGATATTGTCGAACGAGAGGTTCTGCTTGGTAAGCCACCAGCCTTCCCAGTTTGATGCGGAAGCTTCAAAACCGACCATTGCGGTGAGGTCGTGCTTGTCGGCGAAGCGGTCGGTATAGGTCACATAGTCTTTCTGCACCCAGAAATAGTTGTCTTCCTGACGCTGATAGATCTTATTGATTTCGATAGGCGATTTCACACCTTCGTAAATCTTGGGCAGATACGATTTGTTGAGCGCGGTCGAACCGATATAGCCGTATTCGGCGCGGAATGTGAACTTCTGGAGGAAGTCGACATCAACATAGAAGTTGCCGGTGATGTTCTGACGCAGAAGTGTGTTGTTGCGCTGAAGAGCCAGAGCCACGGGGTTCCAGCTCGAAGAACCGTTGACGTTCGATGGCGATGCATAATTGCCGGCGAAGTCATATACCGGTACATCTGGCTGCATGGTCATGGCCTGCATGATGATACCGTTGGAGCCGTCGTTGAGGGTGATTGTCTCGTTGGTGCGCGTATAAGCGAGCTGACCGCCTATTTTCAGCCATTTGGTGAAGTGCGAATCCACACTGAAACGGCTGTTGAAACGGTTGAAGTCGGAGCCGATGATAATGCCGTCCTGGTCCATCCAGCCGCCGGAAGCCGCGAATGTAATCTTATCATTGCCGCCAGATACCTGCAGCTGATAGTTCTGCATGAATGCGGTGCGGAACACAGCATCCTGCCAGTCAGTGCCCGGACCGAGAAGAGCCGGATCAAGATAAGTGTTGTTCTGCTGATAGTTTGCACCTTCGGCGTAAAGGTCGTTCTGATATTTTGCAAAACCGGGGAGGTCGAGCATTTCCAGACGCTTCGCAGTCTGCTGCCAGGCCACATAGCCGTCGAAGGTCACACTGGTGCGTCCAGCTTCGCCGCGACGGGTGGTGATGATTATGACACCGTTGGCACCTGCGGCACCATAGATTGCGGTGGCTGAGGCGTCCTTGAGTACGTCGATGCTCACAATGTCGTTGGGCGAAATGCCTGCCAGCGGGTTCGAGGCTTTGGTCTGGCCGGAAGAACCGTCACCGGTCCAGTCAAAACCTCCGATAGTGCCTGCCGCTCCCGACATCTGCACACCATCTATAATATAAAGAGGTTCGTTCGAGGAGTTGATGGAGCTTGCACCTCGGATACGGATTGAAGTGGCCGCACCGGGAGCACCGGAGTTGGCAGTTACCTGCACACCGGGAATCTTGCCACTGAGCATCTGGTCGGCATTGGCCGCAATACCCTGCCGGAGAGTCTCTTCGCTTACAGAGGCCACCGAACCGGTGATGTCAACCTTACGTGAAGTACCGTAACCCACAACCACAAATTCGTCAAGCACCTGGGAGTCTTCTCCCATCACTACCTGAACGGTTTTTTGTCCGTTGAGCGCCACTTCCTTGGTTTTCATGCCTACGCAAGAAATAATCAGAGTGGCCTTGTCGGACTTCACTTTCAGTGCGAAGGCACCGTCAAAGTCAGTGGTCGTGGCCGCTGCCTCATTGCCTTTCTCTTTCACTACGGCACCGATTACGGGGTCCCCCGATGGCTCAAGCACCGTGCCGGTCACTTCAACCTGTGCGACTATTCCGAGTGTTATACTCAGAAACAGAGCCACCAGATATCCGCGAAGATTACATAGCTTACTGTTCATTTGAAAATTTATTTAAGGTTTATCTATCTCTATTTTAGATGGTTTAGGTATATTCAGCCGATGTGGAGGCCTATGCAGGCTTCGGACTGTGCCTTCATGGCATTAAAGCCGCGTGGCTTTTTCAATGCAAAATTACTCTATATGACGCGCAACATCTGACACTATTTTAACATTAAGTGTTCATTTTTTGTCTACTTTAATTTTTCTCTGCGACTCATATTTCTACAGTAATCCCGCTGACGGACAATTTCATTGGCGCGACAGCGGGACAATTTCACACCTTCTGCATCAGCTGTTGTCAGTCATCGGAGCCGACACTTCTGATTTCTTCATTCAGGCGCTTTATCATGGCCTTGGTACTGTGGTCGGTCGAGAACACGGAGTTCAATCCCTGATCTTCCTGCGCTGGATCACCGGTATAATCGTCGCCGGTCTGCCAGCTGCGATGAGCCGGACTTGCGTTTCCGCCCCAGCCCCAGAAGTTTGCACCATTTATCATGCCGCTGTCGCGTATGATCGAGAATACATATTCATAATAGCGGTCGCGGACAGTGACAGGCGACCCCGGCTCGATTGCCATGCCGTCGCGCGGGAAGCCGAATTCTTCGAGTACCAGCGGCTTGCCCATGCTTTTCGTGCGCTCATGATGCTGTCCGATATACTCCAGTGTATTGGCACATGCCTGCGACAGGTCAGCGGCGAGATTCTCACCACGCGCCCAGCCCCAGTTGTAAGGCCATATGTGTATGGTGCCGTAGTCGATGTTGGTGTCAGAGTGTATGTCGGTCCAGAGTTCAAGGTCGTTCTCACAGCCCCAGAGTCCCTCGCTGCCGGTCGAAACCAGATGATTCGGGTCGATACGTTTGATTTCGGCGGCCGCCGATTTCAGCCATCGTGCGAACGGCTCTTTTCCGGCATCGGAAAAGGCTCTCGGTTCGTTGGCTATCTGCCAGCTCATGATGGCGGGCGACTGACTGTAAGGACGACCGGTGACAGTGTTGACACGACCCACGATATTGCGCAGATGGTTCATTGACAACTCCTTGGCCTTGTCATCGAAAACAAACTGTGCCACAAACTCCATATATTCGGGATAGCTCGTCAGAGCCGGCACCGGACATTCGCCTTTGCCTGCCCATTCAAGATAGCTTCCGTATCCCCCACTCCACTCCCAGGCATTGTTGAGGTAAAGGACGGCTTTCATGTCGCGGCGTTCGAGTTCGGCCAGCAAGTAGTCAAGGCCACCGAGGATGTCTTCATTATATACACCGGGGCGCAGTTCGAGGGCAGGTTCGATATGCGATGCTATGCTTCTGTCGCCCTGACCGCCCACAAGTATGCGCAGATTGTCAATGCCGAGACTGCTGAGACTGTCGAGCTCGGCATGGAGACGGTTGCGGTCGCCGCCGGGTCCCTGTGAGGCAAGTATCGCCCCGTACCAGAAGTTGGCGCCGACATAACGGTAGACATCGCCGCCGATGGCAAATTCTCCGCCGGCCACTCTCACGAAGCGTGGAGCTTTCGCACGGAAAGGAATCAGAGGCATACCCATCAGGTCCTTCACCTGACCGATGGCGAAATTCTTGAAACAATAGCGCACTTCATCAATCACCGGAACCTCGTCGGGAGCTTCCACTATTATAGTACGTTCGTTCCAGTCCTCGGTGGCACGGGCGGGATAGAACCTGCCGTCCGGTCCGGCGACCTCGAATCCGGGAAGTTCATCGTTTGGTGTAAATCCTGCATCCGCATTTTTGAAATGCAATATGGCTCTGCGACCGTCAAGCTCCATGTGGCTATATTCGGGATACGAATCAGGCAGCCCTTGTATGCCATAGGTGCGGTGGGCGGCCATCCATGCCATACGCTCGCCGATTTCCCGCTTACGCGAGGCGTGGATATCGTGAAGTTCATCGGGATTGACAAGGTCGCTGGTACACACGATGCCGCTGTTCGGAATCAAGTCTGCCGCCTTGTGCTGACACAGGCGGAACTCTGCCGCGTTAGTTGCCTCGGGGTTGTCATAGTCCCAGCCGGGCAACTCCACGAAATAGAAAGGCAATTCGCCCAGATTCCATTCCTTGCGCCACCGTGCCACCATATCGGCCTGATGCTGCGGGTACTCGTACTCACGGCCGACGTTGCTCTCGCCCTGATTCCAGATAAAGCCCCGGACATTATATCCGATGAGCGGATGAAGCATGGCGTTGTACATCACGTTGATGCGTTCCCATTCGCTGAGGGTGGAGTCGCGTTCGGCCTCCACATTCCAATCCGGATATGTGTCGAGGATATCCTTGGGCATCCAGCCTTCGACCTTGCTTCCGCCATAAGCGCAGCTGATTATTCCCACCGGCACGTCAAGCAGATCGGTGAGGGTCTGCGCGAAGTGATAGCCGAGAGCGGAGAAATCCGCGGCATTGGCCGGCTGAGAGGTTTTCCATTGGGCATCAAAGTCATACTGCGGCTCATAGCTTGCGAGCTTCGGCACTGTAATGAAGCGTATGCCTGGATATTTGCCGCTGTATGCAATGGTGCGGGCCGCACCTTCGATAGGCTGTGTCCAGAAACCGCGCAGCGGCATTTCCATATTACTCTGGCCGCTTGCGAGCCACACTTCGCCGACAAGCACATTGTGTATAGTCCGGCATTCGTGTCCGTCGCTCACTTTTATATCGTATGTACGATAAGAGGCCTCGGGTGTGGCCACAGTCACGCGCCAGTGCCCGTCGGCATCGGCCTTGGTTTTAACGCTACGCCCGCTCCACGACGGAGTCACCGCCACTGTGCTTCCTGCCGGCGCCGTACCCCAGATGCGGGCGTCGCTCTGCTGCTGAAGCATCATGTTGTCGCTGAAAAACGATGGCATATCAAGAGCCGCCGCACCGGGCGCACAAGTCAGCGCCAACAGTCCGGCTGCCAGTATGTCTGTAAATTTATCCATGGTAATTATCTGTGGTTGAATTTTCATCACAAATTTAAAACATAATTTATAATGTACGTGAGTAGGCGTCCATTTTGCTCAAAGAATGCTAAAATAGTGTCAGACGAGAATCTTATGACGCTTGTACGTCTCACGAAATTCGCGGGGCGAGCAGCCTTTTTTACGGCGGAAGATACGGTTGAAGTGACTCACATTATTAAAACCGCAGTCATAGCAGATTTCCGCCACCGACATCGTGCTGTCGACAAGCAGCCGGGTGGCAATGCCCAGACGGATGTCGATCATATAGTCGGAAATCGAACGCCCGGTACGGAGTTTGAAGAAGCGGCTGAAAGCCGTAGGCGACATACCTACAAGATTGGCCAGCTCCTGAAGTCTGATTTCTTCTTTAAAGTGTTCCTGTATGTATTGCTGTACTTTTCTGACCCTGCGGGAGTCGGTACAGGCAGGGGCGTTGGTGAACGACGAACTCGACAGCACCCTGTAGTCGTCGCTCTCGGCAAGTTCATGCAGCATCATCACAAGCTGTATCATGCGGTCGAAACCGGCTTCCATCTTGGTGATATTGTCAAGATGTCCGTACACCCGCATTATTGTCTCCAGTCCGAAGCATATGCCGTTGCTTGAGCGGTCGAGCATCTGGCGTATGCTGTCCATGGTGGTTTTTTGAAGAAAGGAGTCGCCGAAGAGGTCGCGCGAAAACTGCAGTGTGATCTCCCTGATGCGCTTGCTGCTGCAATCGGCCTGTTCCCAGGCATGCTCGATTCCGTTGCCTACAAGCACCAGGTCAAAATCCCCAATCTCCTCTATGGAATCGCCTACGACACGCCGGGCGCCTGCACAATGCGACACAAAGTTCAGCTCATATTCCGCATGGCGGTGTATCGGATAATTGAACGCATCCTTGTAACGGTCCACGAGATAAAAACTGTCTTTTTCCGACAAGGGCGTAATCTCAGTTATAATTTTATTATTAGTGTTCTGCATGGCAATTATTTACGGATTCCCCTATGGAATCTGCCGATTTTTGGATTTGACACAAAATTATAACAAAAACTTCAGTATTCACACGTTTTAACCCTCATTAACACACATTTCCATCACAGTAACTATTCAACTATGTTAAATCGCTGGCAAACATCGTCTTGTAGGGACGCACC
>CAMWUD010000148.1 GCA_947177365.1 uncultured Porphyromonadaceae bacterium
GGCATACTGATCACCGACCATAACGCTCCGGAGACACTGAGTATCACCGACCGTGCGTATCTGCTTTTCGACGGACGCATACTTTTTCAGGGAACCTCGGAGGAACTGGCTGAAAATCCTGTGGTCAGAGAGAAATATCTTGGCCGTAACTTTGTATTCCGGCGTAAAAACTTCGACTGATGAAACATTTATATTTCCCCTTGGCCGGAGCAACGATGCTCCTTTTGGCTGCCTGCGGCGCTTCGCCCTCTGAAAAGGCCGACGAGCAGGCACGCAATCTGCTTGGGCAGGCTCAGTCTGCTCTTGAAAGCAAGGATCTGGACCGTGCGCAAATGCTGCTCGACTCGCTTGACCATGGATACAAAGAGGCGGTGGGCGTGCGCCGTGAGGCCATGCCGCTACGGGCACGACTTATAGAAGAAATGAGTCTGAAGCAGATTCCGCAGGCCGATGAAGCCATCGCCCAGGCCATGATGCGTATTGACCAGTTGGGTCAGCGCATGTCCGATGCCGGCGACAAGGTAGATCCTTACGTTGTGCCCAAGGCCTGGCCGAAGCGTGGCGACATCAAGGCCGAGGGAATAGAGCCGCGAGTAGACCGCGACGGCTTTTTCCGTCTGATAGTAAAATCATCGGGCAAAACTCTGGATATGAATGCTGTGGAATTTAGTGCCGAAGGCAGTTCGGTAACTTCCAAAGCTCTGCCGTCCGACCGAGTGGCCAAGGTGGAGGGCATGGAGCTGATGAGTCTGTCGCAGGAGGAGTTTGCTCCCGTCGCGGAATGGCTTGAAGCTCATTCCGGCTCTGTACCCACAGTAGAGCTGGTCGGACTGAGCGGTCGACGTAAAATCACTTTCAGCGCCGCACAGGCCGCTATGCTACTCGATGCGTGGCGCTACAGCCGTGCGTGTCAGGAACTGGTGTCGGCAAAGGTTGAGAGAGAGCGTCTTGAACGTCAGCTCAAGATAGCCCGCGACCAGTCGGCGCGGGTATCTGAAGCAGATTCTACAGGCTCAGCTGACTGAGGAACTCCGAGCGCAGAGCCGCGTTGTCGGCAAATTCTCCGCAATACTCTATGGCAGTGGTGGTGGAATCCTGTTTTTCCACCCCACGCATTTTCATGCAGAGATGTTCGGCTTTGCTCACGGCAATCACGCCCTTGGCTCCGGATGTGATGGCAATCTCATGACAGACTTCGGCGGTGAAGCGCTCCTGTACCTGAAGGCGGCGGGCGAAGCAGTCGACCACACGGGCGAGTTTGCTCAGACCGATTATACGTCCTGAAGGTATGTAGCCTATCGAAATCTTGCCATAGAAGGGCAGTATGTGGTGCTCGCACATGGAGTAGAACTCTATGTCGCGCACTATTATCATTTTAGAACCTTCATGCTCGAACAGTGCCTGACGTATGGTCTCGGCGGGGTCACGCCTATAGCCTGAGGTAAGATACCACAGTGCTTTCGCCGAGCGCATCGGGGTCTTGGCCAGACCTTCACGGCCCGGGTCTTCGCCCAGAAGACCTATTATGGCTTCCATGTGGCGGGCGATTTCTTCGATTCTACGGTTCTGTTCGTTTTCGGGTAACATTTACTATGATGCTTTTTGGGGGAGATGCTGTTTGTGGCGCTGTCGGCGGTCAGGGATTGATGCGGTCGCGCACGATTCTGAATGAGGCTCCGAATCCGGGGAACGACCTGCGCAGTTCGGTCAGGGCGTGTTCGGCTTCGGCACGGGTATGGAAGTCACCGACGCGGACGCGCCAGTAGGGGGAGTCGAAGGTCACATAGGCCTTCATCCGGGAGAAGCGGCTTTCTACCGAGCGCTTGCGGCTCTGGGCTTCGTCGCGGGCGCCTCTTGTGTTGGAGTCGAATATCTGTATGCGGAACCCGCTGCGTCCGGAGGGGGTGGTGCGGGTGGCCGACTGCTCGCTGTTGTTGTCAGCCGATTTATGGACAAGCCGCAGGCGCAGCGCTTCCGGCTGCACTATCATGATGGTTTCCGATGAGTTTATGCGGTCGGCGATTGTCGAGTCGGGCAGTTCATCCGCAAAAGCGGCTGCCGACAGCAGGCAGAGGGTTCCGGGAAGTATGTGGCGTATATTGAATTTCATGTTTCGAGGAGTTTCAAAGACGAAATCAGCTACAAAGTTACTAATTTTCTTCCGTACCGCAAAATCATTGTTTGGGGCCAGACCAAAAGAGCCACCCTGTGTGTGCAGGATGGCTCTTGATATGGTTTGCCCTCAGGGGCTTGTACGGTTGTTATCAGAAGGCGTTCACGATACCCATGAAGTCGGCGCACTTGAGGGCTGCGCCACCGATGAGTCCGCCGTCTACGTCGGGTTTGGCGAAGAGTTCGGCTGCGTTGGAGGGCTTGCAGCTGCCGCCGTAGAGGATAGAAGTGTTGTCGGCCACGTCATTGCCGTATTTGCCGGCGATCACGCTGCGGATGTGGGCGTGCATGTCTTCGGCCTGCTCGGCGGTGGCAGTCTTGCCGGTGCCGATTGCCCATACGGGTTCGTATGCGAGTACGAGCTTGCTGAAATCTTCAGCGCTGAAACCGAACAGAGCGTCTTCGATCTGTTTCTTCACAACTTCGTTGTAGCTGCCGTTTTCGCGCTCTTCCAGTACTTCGCCGATGCAGAAGATAGGAGTAAGGCCGTTGGCGAGGGCGAGTTTAACTTTTTCGGTGAGAATTTCAGAAGTTTCACCGTAGTACTGGCGACGTTCGCTGTGACCGAGAATCACGTATTTTGCGCCGGTGCTTGCCACCATGGGTGCGGAAACTTCACCGGTATATGCGCCTTTTTCGTGGTCTGCGCAGTTTTCGGCACCGAGGCCGAGACGGTTCTGGTCAATTACAGCATTGACGCTGGCCAGGTGTGTGAAGGGAACACAGATTACTACATCACATTTGGGCTGTGCGCCTGCGAGTGCGGCGTTTACTTCTTCGGCAAGAGCTACACCTTCCTGAAGGGTGGTGTTCATTTTCCAGTTGCCGGCAACAATATTTTTTCTCATTTTTCAGTATGTTGGAGTTTTTTGTTTTCCGGCTGCAAAGTTACTGTTTTTTTATGAAACATGGCCTCTTTGGCCTATCAATATATGTTAACGGCTCGTGAGTTGATAGTGGAGAGTTGGAAGTTGAAAGTTGAGAGAGGAGAGAGGATACTGTAGGCCGCCTATTTGCGACGGAAGAAATTGAGGGCGGCTGTGGCAAGCATCAGCAGCAGATAGATTATGGTGAGACGGCTGAATAGTGTGCCGTTGTCGGGAGCCGGAATCGTCAGATAACTGTCGAGATTGGAATGCGCACTTGTGAAATCGGCGTCAAGAGAGCCCACTGTGCGTTTCCATATAATCTTGCCATCGTGCAGCAGAACCAGTGCAGCGTCACCACGGACAAGCGATTTCAGTTCGGTGTCATCGGCAGAGTATACATCGAAGTCGGGCAATGTCAGGTCTGCCCATTGTTCGACCACTTGCCAAGGCGCGCCTACCAGTCCGATGATACTGCCTCCGCCGGCTTTCACGGTCATGGCCACTTCGTTGACAAAGCGTGCGCGGCTGAGATAATGCACTCCCGGGTCAGCCACAACCACCAGCATCAGGGTGCCTTCACCGGTGATGAGGTCGCGGCTGAGATCCTCGCCATCTGAATCGTAGATGCCGAAGCCTCCTCTAGTCTGAACGGCGGGTATGCCGGCGCTTTCTTCCCGCCGGACGAAAGTCCAGCTGCTGTCAGGCAGATTGTCGGTGGTGAACGACTGCTCGACGCCGTCTTTGGAGTAGACAAACAGCATGTCGTCGGCTTCATCGCCGTTGTCGGCCTGCCGCAGTCCGGCGGCCAGGTCGGTGCCGGTGGGATAGGGGCGGAAGTCGAGCAGAGGCTGCACGTTATAGCCGTAGACAGCCAGCGATAGGGCATATACACCGCTCAGAGTGAGCGCTATCCACTGTATTGCAGGACGGAACAGGCAGATGCCCCGCTGGTTGCCGATGCAGAACAGAACGATGATTGCGGCAGTGATGAATATGTTTTTTACCAGTGTGGCGGTGTTCGACAGAATCAGAAAGTCGCCGAAACAACCGCAGTCGGCCACCGGGTCGGCAATGGCTATGTAAACGGTTAGCGGCAGCATGAATGCCATCATGGCAGCTGCACTCCAGAGTGCAGCCCTGCGGAGCATGCCGCAGAGCAGGCTTATGCCTGTGATGAACTCGACAATCGAAAGAGTCACAGCTCCGCAGAGAATCAGTTCGCGGGGCATGCTTATCTGCCATACGGTGAGGTATTCCTCGATTTTGTAGATGAAGCCCCATGGATCAATGGCCTTTGACCAGCCGGAAAGCACAAACGCCGCGCCGACTGAAATGCGGCACAGCCAGAGCAGGCATGTCAGGACGGACTGATGTCGCGGTTCTGCCGGTTTAGATTCGGTTTTCATCGCTGAGTTTGATGATGGCGAAAACGGCATAGTTAATCATGTCGAAGTAATTGGCGTCGATACCTTCCGACACACTCGTGTGTCCGTTGTGGTCTTCGATTTCCTTGGTACGTTCGAGTTTCATGAGAATGAGGTCGGTGTAGGAGAGAACCCTCATCGACCGCCATGCTTCATCGTAGTCGTGGTTTTTAGCGGTCATCAGTTCCTTGGCCTCATGGGCGATGGCGTCGTATAGCTCAGTGGCTCTGGCCGGTGACATGTCTTTGGTGTCGGCGAAGCCATGGCGCAGCTGTATGATGCCGATGATGCCGTAGTTGACAATGGCTATGAATTCCGGCAGAATGCCCTCGCCGACTTTTGATACACCTTTGGTCTCAAGGGAGCGTATGCGCTTGGCTTTGATGAAAATCTGGTCGGTGACTGCGGCCGGACGCATGATGCGCCACGATGCGCCGTAGTCCTGCAGTTTGGCGGTGAATACTTTGCGACAGGCGGCGAGTGCCGCATCGAACTGAGAGTTTGTATCTGGTTTGTCCATTGTTTTCTATTTAGACTGCAAATTTACGAATTTTTCATTATCTGAGCAACTCCGTTGATAGTCAGAGATGTTTTCATTTTCCAACAGGTAATATCAAATTATATTGGCAAACCTTTCGCCGTGGCTTGTTATTGTCAATCTCATGAGAGTTATTTATTTTGATTGTCTGATGTGAAACCTACGGGGCGACGATTATTTTTAGCCTCCATTTGTTCTACATAAATTTGGTGATAGTTGCTGCGCACCTGCTCTTTCATATCAAAAAAAGAGTCAAGCACAGCCTTGACGAAAGGCACATTGTCAGGACACGCAGGGTGAAGCATAATATCCCGTCGGCTATGGAAACTGATAACACCCTCATCATCAGGTTTTGTCATTACCACAGTGGGGCCGAAGCTGAAGTTTGCAGCGTTGACTGCCTCACGAATTTTGGGCATGTCCGGGTCGTCAGCTTTTACACCCGCCCACATCGGATCCCATACACGTGCATACAATCCACCAAATTCCATGTGAAAGTTCTCGCCTTGATATTGTACTGATAAGGTGCCGTCCTCGTTAGCGGTCGGTTGACAGCCAAGACTACTCAGCGTCCTGAACATCAGACCGAGAGTATCGGGTTTTGGATCTTCGTCTTGCGGATTCATTTCTTCGTTTTTTTGAGTGTTGAACATGTCTGCTACAACTTCGTCGTACTGACGGTTAATTGAGTCATCAGGCTCTTCATCCTTTTTATTCAGCTTGTTGGCTAAATAGGCGAGGAAGAAGACTACGCCTATAATCGGGATTAAGGATTCCATATCGCAGAGGGGGTTAGAAGTTCTTTGTTTTGAGTATTTGTTACATCTGATTATACCGATAATATGAAAAAAGTAAATGCGAACTACTACATTTTTGCAGTCTGCATTGCTTGTCTTTTTCTACTAAGGATTTAGAAATTCATGTCATCGCGTTCTTTCTTGTACGAGGCATAGACTCTTTTCATTTCTTCATCATCGCAGGCGCGTGATGTGAAGGTAAATAATTTGGAAGAATAGAGAAATTTTCGTAATTTTGCGCCATAATGGGAAGTAGCCCTTTGTGGCGCAACTCATTTCATACAG
>CAMWUD010000149.1 GCA_947177365.1 uncultured Porphyromonadaceae bacterium
ATGGGTGTAGGCGGTGCCGTACGCATGCGTGCATACTACGACTGGGGAGGCGCTGTCCCTACCCCTGCATTCTCTCCATATATGATTCCTGTCCACCCCAACCCGACAGCCATGAAGACTTTCGGGACTACCCCTGCAGGCACTTGTCTGTTCTTCAGGGTTATCGGACGCAACAAGACGCTCGGCCAATATCAACTGTATATCGAAGGCAATTTCAACGGTTACGAAACCCGTGACTTCCGACTGAAAAAAGCATACGCGATAGTGAATGATTTCACTATCGGATACGCGTCATCAACCTTTTCCGACCTTGCAGCCATACCGCCCACTGTCGATGCAAACGGCCCCAACAACAAACTTTCTTCAACTTCTGTCCTTATCAGATACATGCCTACATTCAGACAGCGGTGGACCATCGCGGCATCACTGGAGACTCCGGCCACTCAGATTGCCGCCGACGGCAACGAGGTGCGGAACGTCACCAACTGGCTTCCCGATGCAGCCGCATTCATCCAGTACCAATGGAACCGGAGCCAGCATGTCAGGCTTGCCGGAATTGTCCGGACACTGTCGTACAGAAATATGAACGAACAAAAAAACATAAACATTCCGGGCTGGGGCGTACAGCTCAGTTCCGTAAGCCATCCGGCCTACCCGCTCACTCTGTATCTGACCATGAGCTACGGACATGGATACAGCTCTCTTGGCGGCGACCTCGCCTATTCGGCCTACGACCTTGTCGGAAATCCGGAGGAGCCGGGCCATCTCTATGCTCCGGCCTCCATGGGATGGTGTGCCGGAGTGCAGTATAATTTCAAACCGAATTTCTTCATCAGCGCAAGCGCCAGCCAGACAATGTATTTTCCCGACAACGAAGCTCCGGACGAATACAGGCGTGGAACATTTATATGCGTCAACTCCTTCTATAACCTCACACCGAGAATACAGCTTGGAGCCGAACTCGACCTTGGATGCCGCCGGAACTTCAGCGGCGAGCACCGCTGGGCCAGAAGAGTCGGAGCCGTATGCCAGTTTTCATTCTGAGCACAAGTGTTTCGGATTTGGCAAAAAATGCTTAACTTTGCAGTTGCAATCGATATGCCGATTGCAACATATAATTGTCAAACCGACCCTTATAACTGCAACACATGAATGACTTCATAGCCCGCATACGTAAAAGCTACAGGCATCATCCGGTGATATACAACATATTGATGGCCGCTATAGCCGTAATGGTTACGGCATGGGGCACATTGCTGTTTCTGGATGTCTGGACTCACCATGGAGCCACTTCGGTTGTGCCCGATATTAAATACATGGATTACCGTGAGGCGATACAGGAACTCGAGAACAGCAATCTCGAAATTGAAGTCAGCGATTCTGTATTCATCACAGACCTCAGCGAGAGTCTGCGCAAAAAGATGGAGCCGGGCATGGTGCTCGAATCATGGCCCAAGGCCGGAGCGGTAGTCAAAAAAGGCCGTCCGGTATACGTCACCATTGTGGCATACTCCCCTAAGGAAGTGGTTATAAGCACTCCGATCGACAACATATCGTCGCGTCAGGCCGTCAGTGTGCTTCAGAGCTTAGGCATAACCAACGTACGTCTGGTGAGCGTTCCGTCGTTGTATAACGACAATGTGGAGCGTGCTCTTTACAACGGCAAAACCATAGGTGTCGGCTCCAGTCTGCCGGTCACAGCCACTGTGACTCTCGAGGTGGGAAAATCCGCCGCACAGGAGCCGGTTTATGAAACCGACGACACTGTTACGGTAGCCGATGAGCCGACAGGCGACCCGGAGAGCGACAACTCCGACAATACCGACAACTCCGAAGAATCCGATATAAGCTATGACATCTATGACTGATCCAGACAGCAGTTTTGACAGCCCGGACTCTCGGGAGCCGGAAGAAAGTTCCGATATAATCATCATCGACGACAACGGCAGAGAACTCTTTGAGCACTTCCGCTTTGTGGCCGACAAAGGTCAGGCTCTTCTGCGCGTCGACAAATTCCTTACAGAGAGACTCCAGAAATCGTCACGCAACCGCATCCAGCAGGCCGCGCAGGCCGGATGCATAATTGTGAACGGTAAAGCCGTAAAAAGCAACTATCGTGTAAAACCGCTTGATGTGGTCCAGATTGTAATGGACCGGCCACGCTACGATTTTGAGATAATCGCGCAGGACATTCCTCTGGACATAGTATACGAAGATGAGTACCTGCTTGTGGTAAACAAACCGCCCGGTCTGGTGGTACATCCCGGACACGGAAACTACAGCGGCACACTTGTAAACGCGCTCGCATGGCATTTCAAAGACAATCCGGACTACGATGTCGCAGACCCGCGCATGGGACTGGTACACCGCATCGACAAAGACACATCCGGACTGCTGGTAGTTGCCAAGACACCGGATGCGAAGACCCATCTGGGCAGACAATTCTTCGACAAGACCACAAAACGCGAATATGTGGCTGTGGTCTGGGGACGCCCCGAACCGGCCGACGGACGCATCGAAGGCAATATAGGCCGTTCGCTGCGCGACAGGCTGCAGATGGATGTCTTTCCCGCCGGAAGTGAATACGGCAAGCACGCAGTGACACACTACCGCACCATCGAGGCTCTCGGTCCCGTGACCGTAGTCAAGTGTATTCTGGAGACCGGTCGTACCCATCAGATCCGTGTCCACATGAAACATATCGGTCACCCGCTGTTCAACGATTCGCGATATGGCGGCGACAGGATTCTGCGCGGTGTCACGTCGGCGACATACAAAACGTTTGTAGAAAAAAACTTTCAGATATGTCCCAGACAGGCTCTTCATGCACGGACTCTCGGATTCGTCCATCCGCAATCCGGAGAAGAAATGTTCTTTACCTGTCCGGTACCCGCCGACATGACCGCCATGATAGAGCGCTGGCGCCAGCTCTCCGATGCAGCCGATGCAGCCGGCAAGCGTTGAAAATTTGAATTTGTTGGCATTTTTAACTAACTTTGCATCTCCATTTTCCAAATATCAAAGCAATGTCAGAAGCTAAAGACAATATACAGCACAATACACAGCCGATTATACCCGGACAGTTCGCGGACATAGCCCCGTATACGGATCTCGAATTCCGCAGCAAAATGTCCGAGCTGGTAAATGAAGACGGATTCGAGCATGCGGTACGATATGTCATGCCTGATGTCGACTATCCTGAATTTATAAAGCAGTTGCTTGAACTGAAATCTCAAGACCAGTTCCAGCGGCAGGTTATGGGCGATTTTCTCGAACTTCTGGCCAAAACCACTACCGACGGCATCTCAATCGACGGACTGGACAAATGCAAAGCCGGAGAAAGCTATACGTTTATTACCACCCACCGTGATATAGGGCTTGACGCTTCGTTTCTGAACCTGTGCTTTATCAGAAACAACATGCCCCTGACACAAGTCGCAATCGGCAACAACCTGCTGATTTATGAATGGATCAGCGACCTTGTGAAGCTGAACCGCAGTTTCATTGTCAAGCGCGACGTACAGCGCCTGCAGGCGCTGGATGCCGCCCGCCAGCTTTCAGCATACATCCACTATACGATAAACACGCTGAAAGAATCGGTATGGATCGCACAGCGCGAAGGACGTGCTAAAGACTCCAACGATGTGACTCAGGAAAGCCTTGTAAAGATGCTCTCCCTCGACGGAGGCGGCTCTATAAAGGAGAATATACTTGCTGTCAATCTCATGCCGGTGTCAATCAGTTATGAATTCGACCCGAACGACTACCTCAAGGCAAGAGAATTCCTGCTCAAACGGCGCGACCCTGACTTTAAAAAGTCCAAACGCGACGACCTCTTCAGCATGGAGACAGGTCTGCTCAGACACAAAGGCCGCATACACTTCCGCATCGGCAACTGCATAAACGATGAACTGCGCAAATATGAAGGCGGTGAAGACCGCGCTCATGTAGTACATGAGACATGCCGTCTCATCGACCGCACAATTCATTGCGGATACAATATATTCCCCTGCAACTACATAGCCTACGACGAAGTGAGCGGATCAGCACGCTTCTCCGACCGCTATACAGCTGCCGACGTTGAACGCTTCGACGAGTACATCAACAAGCAGCTCGACAAAGTCGATGTCGACAATGTCACCTCGGAAGAACGCGAATATATGCGGCACATGATGCTCTCGATGTACGCCAATCCGCTTCGCAATCAGCTTGCCGCCATGGAAGCCGGCGACATGCCTCTTTGAAAACCCGCTTCTCTCCCTTGTAACAATGCGATTCCCTATCATTCCTGCCATTGTCATGCTGCTGGTGAACTGCGGCATCGACTATTATATATGGCGTGTTCTGAAATCACGGCTCAACAACAGATTCTGGCCGAAACTGCAGCTGGTTTCTTCAGTGATATTTCTTCTGGCCATGCTTGCGTTCGTCGTTATGCCCAAGAGGCAAGGCGATGACGGAGGATTTCTTGTACTGATGTGGAGCCTTTACGCATATCTGAGCATATATGTATCCAAACTCATTTTCGTAGTTTTTGACCTGATTGCCAAGGTGCCGTGTCTGTGGAAGCGGAAACGTTGCCGAGCTGTCTCATACACAGGTACTGCGCTTGCCTTGATATGCTTCGCGGCCATGTGGTGGGGCGCGCTGGTCAACAGATACCACATTGACGTACGGGAAGTCGAATACGCTTCGCCCCAAGTTCCATCGTCTTTCGACGGATTCCGCATCGCCCAGATAAGCGACATACATACCGGATCATACGGAGAGGACGACTCTTTTCTGAAAGAAATGGTCGAAAAAGTCAACTCCCTGCATCCCGATATGATAGTGTTTACCGGAGACATCGTAAACCGCCACAGTCAGGAACTGCAGCCTTTCGTGCAGACCCTGTCCGGACTGGACGCCCCCTACGGAGTATGGTCGATACTGGGCAACCACGATTATGGCGATTATTACGAATGGGCATCCCCGCAAGACAAGCTGCAGGATATAGAGAATCTATGCGGCATGCAGAGCCGGATGGGCTGGCATCTGCTGCGCAACGCCCACGCGGATATAACAAAAGGCGCCGACACACTAAAGCTCATCGGAGTAGAGAATCTCGGCGACCCGCCCTTCCGCAACTACGGCGACCTCGCTGCCTCATATCCCGACCTCAGCGACGACAGATTCAAAATTCTGCTCAGTCACAATCCGGCTCATTGGACAGCAGACATCAAGGGCAATGAGAATATCAACATCCCCCTCACCCTCTCCGGCCATACCCACGCCATGCAGATGAGCATCGGACACTCCATATCACCGGCAGCCTTCCGCTACGACACCTGGGGCGGCATGTATGCCGATAGTGTCGGCCATAAGCTGTACGTCAACATCGGCATGGGCGAAGTCGGCATACCGGCAAGAATCGGAGCCACACCCGAAATCACAATCATAACCTTGCGGCATTCAAAGTGAACGGCGAATACACTGTAATCTGCATCGGCAGCAACACAGCTACGAAGCATAACACCGTAGCCGGAATCCTCTCCGAACTACAGTCTATGCTGACAGATTTCCACTGCTCGGACATCTATGAGAACGATGATGACACCGGACTTGGAGCACCGTATGTCAATGCCGTCTGCTCCGGAATATTTGACGGCTCATATGAGACGCTTGCCGAATTTGCATCCGCACGCGAAAAAGAATTCGGTCGCACACCCCAGTCCAAGCCATCCGGAATAATGCCGCTTGACATCGACATCATTATCTTTGACGGCAATCTGATATGCCGGCGTCAGAGTCAGAAACCATACTTTCTTTTCGGTCTGAAGCAAATACCCGTCAGACACCACACATGCCTGCTTACGCCCAAGTCATAGTTCCCAAGCCTCTTGACGGCACCTTCACATATGCCGTACCGGAGAATATGCTGCCTATGGTAAAACCCGGGCACCGGGTACTCGTGCCGTTCGGCGGCAAACGCCTGTATACCGGAATCGTCGAATCGGTGTCCGACAGTAAAACCGACGG
>CAMWUD010000150.1 GCA_947177365.1 uncultured Porphyromonadaceae bacterium
CGGAAGCGGGTAGGCCCAGTTGGCGTTTTCAGGGGCGCGGCATGGGAGGCTGCTGCTCTTGATGGTGCAGAGGTGCTGTCCGGAAATGTACACGCGGGCATTGCGCAGACGCCAGCTCTGGAGCAGTTTTGCCGGAAGGGTATATCCGAGCTGCAGGCTGCGGAGCTTTCCGTAGGCGCCGTTTTCGACATAGTAGGTCGATGCGCGTCCTTCATCGGCAGTGTTGCTGGTGGTCAGTGCGGGTATGGTCGAGGAGCTATTGGCCGGAGTCCAGGCGTCGAGCAGGCGGTTGCCTTTGTTCGAGCCGGCATCGGTTATGCTCCAGAAGTCGGTCTGGAACTTCTGGTTGTTGTAGACATCCTGTCCGATGACTCCCTGCCAGAACATCGCGAAGTCGAAACCTTTGTACTGGAGTTCGACGTTGATGCCGAAGTTCAGGTCAGGCACAGGGCTGAGAATCCAGGTCTGGTCGTCGGCGGTGATGCGTCCGTCGCCGTTGAGGTCGGCATATTTCAGACCTCCCACGCGGGCATTTTCCTGGCCGGATGCGAGCACTTCCTCGCGGTTCTGGAAGAGACCCACGCACTGGTAGCCTACCATAGAGCCGTAGGGGCGGCGGCTTTCCACCAGATTTTCAGTAGTGGTGTGGACATAAGAGCCGGTAGTTGTTTCGGGCAGGTATGTCACGCGGTTGCGGTAGAAGTCGGCGTTGGCACTTACCGAGTAGCCCAGGCCGCAGGGCAGCTCGTCGCGCCAGCCTACGAGGAATTCCATACCCCAGTTGCGCAGCGACGGGCCGTTCATCCAGCTTGCGCCGCCTTCGCCCATCGAGCCGAGATAAGCCGGAATCACAAGCATGTCCTCGACATTCTTGATGTAGCCGTCGACAGAGCCGTAGAGGCGCTGGTTGAACAGGCCGAAGTCGAGACCGACGTTATACTGTGTGGTCGACTCCCATTTGATGTTGTCGTTGGCGGCCTGCGAGCAGAGATAGCCCGAAGGGAAGATGCCCGACTGCTGGAGCAGAAGGTCATAAGCGGTTGAGGTCACGCGGTCGTTGCCGTAGTCGGCCACATAGAGGGCGTAGCGTGCGGTGTTGGAAATTGCCTGGTTGCCGGTCTTTCCCCAGCTTGCGCGGAGTTTGAGTTCGTTGAGCCAGGGCTGTTTGATATGCTGCGAGATACGGTAGCCGAGAGTGGCGGCGGGGAAGGTACCGTAGCGGTTGTTGCGGCCGAAGCGTGAGCTGCCGTCGCGGCGGATGGTGAACGAAGCCAGCAGAAGGTCGCGCCAGTTATAGTCGATTTTGCCGAAGAACGATACAAGAGCATAGCTCGACTGGTTGCCGGTGCCCTTCTCGACGCCGGTCGATGCGTCCGGCCACATATAGTCGGGAGTCTCGATTGCGAAGTCCTCGTTATAGGTTGAGAAGTCGACGCGAGTCTGGCGATATAGCTCGATGCCGCCGAGCAGCTGGAAATTATGGTCTTCGCCGAGGTCGAAGTTATAGTTGACTGTGTTTGTCCAGGTCCATTTGCTGTCGTTGGCCTGCGACAGAGTCGTAGAGGCGACATCGTTGTTCACTATGTCGCTGTGGAAGGTGTAGTTATAGGAGTGAATGAAGGCCGCATCGTAGTCAAGACCGAAATTGGAGCGGAACACAAAACCCTTGAACGGTTTCACGTCGATGTATGCGTTGCCGAAGATGCGCCATACCTTGAGGGCATTGTCGCGGTTGTAATAGATTTCGCGAAGGGGGTTCTGACGGTCGCTCATGCCGCCTACCGGGCCGGCGAAAGTCTTGCCGTCGTTCTCATACAGAGGCACCGTGGGAGCCATCTTCAGAGCGTTCTCCATAGGTGCGGAGTCTACCTGCTTAGTGTAGGTGAGGGTGAAATTTTCGCCTACGGTGAGCCATTTGAACACGTTGTATGAGTTGTTGAGGCGGACCGAAAGGTTTTCGAAATCGGTGTATTTCACAATACCGCTGTTGCTCTTGTATCCGAAGGAGAACAGCGATGTGCTGTTGTCGGTGGCCTTGGAGAGCTGCAGGTTGTAGTTCTGAGAGAAACCGGTGCGGGTGATGGCGTCGAGCCAGTCGGTATTGGAGCAGCGCATGGTGCGCTTGTTGTTTATCATGCCGTCGTAGAGACCGTTGACGCTGTAGCTGGTGTATCCGCCGGTACGGGGGTCATAGACAGTGATAGGAAGACCGGCCGAGGCATTGAGGTTCAGACCGTAGTTGGCGGCGTAGGCCACAGGGTCGATGCCATCGTTGAGGGCGGCCTGCGCCATGGCGGTGGCATATTCCTGAGTGTTGCACAGACGCATGGTCGACTGCGAAGTATAGAACTGTGCGGTGAGATTCGCCGAGAAGTCGACGTTGATGCGCGAGTCGCCGTTGTTTTTGCCTTTTTTAGTGGTGATGATAATCACGCCATTAGCGGCGCGGCTGCCGTAGATTGATGCCGATGCGGCGTCCTTGAGCACCTGCATCGACTCGATGTCGTTCATGTTGAGGGAGTTCAGAGTCGCGGTGGTGGGCACACCGTCGATTACAAACAGAGGATCCTGCGAGGCATTGAACGAGCCGATACCGCGAATGCGCACTGTGCCCGCGCCGGAAGGAGATCCGGTGGCTCCGACAGTCATGCCGGGCACCTTTCCCTGAAGCGCACGCATGGGGTCGGTGTCGGGAGTGGTTTCGAGCGCTTTGGTATCGACGACTGAAATCGAGCCGGTGAGGTCGGCTTTCTTCTGTACCGAATATCCTACCACGACCACTTCATCGAGGAGCTGCGAGTCTTCGGTCAGCTGTACGGTCATGCCGTCGGCGGCGGGAAGAATCATAGACTGGAAACCAATGAACTTGAATTCAAGTTTCGTGCCGGGTGCAACTTTGATTTCGAAATTGCCGTCGAAATCGGTATCGGTGGCAAGTGTACCGTCTTTTTCGCTGACAATCGCACCGATGAGGGGTTCCCCGTCGGTTTTCGACAGAACTGTGCCATGAATAGTGGCTGTCTGTGCGATGGCGCTGATAGTCATCAATAGGAGCATCAGTGCCGACAATAGTCGTTTCTTCATGATTTTGTTTGAGGTTTTTGATTAATTATCTGCCGCAAAATTATTGCGAAAAGCTGTGGACGTGTATCAATAACCGTTCCTAATCTATAAGAAACGGTGCGTCACACTGATTGTTATAGCGCTTGTAACGAGAGTTCAAACGCTGATTGATAGTACTATAGCTTAGAAGTGCGCCGCTGTGAGTCGCCGGGAGTCTCGCCGAAGAATGCGCGGTAGCATTTGGTGAAGTAGGCGTGGGAGGCAAAACCGGTGGCAGCTGCCACATCCTTTACCTGCATGTCGGAAGCAGTGAGCAGCTGACGCGCCCGTTTGAGCCGGATCATACGTATGAGTTCCGACGGAGAATGGTTTGTGGTTGCTTTGATTTTACGGTACAGCTGGGTGCGGTCAATGTCGAGGCGGGCGCTGATGTCATCGACCGACAGCGCGGCATTGCCTATATTGGCATCGAGCACTTCGAGGAATCTGCGGTAGAATCCGCTGTCGCCGTTTTCGGCGCTGTCATCGTTTTTGACTTCCCCGATGGCAGGAGCGGAGGCGGCGAGTTCGTCGACCCGTGATTTCTGCAGGCGCCGGCGGTTTTCAAGTATGGAAGCGAGCAAAGCCTCGAGAGTCTCACGGTCGAAAGGTTTGTTGAGATAAGCGTCGGCACCGCTCCTGTAGCTTTCGACACGCTTGCGGTCATCGGCGCAGGCGGTGAGCATTATGACAGGAATGTGCGCTGTCACGTCCTCGTCTTTAAGTCTTCGACATACCTCTATTCCGTCCATGTCGAGCATCATTATGTCGCAAATCACGGCATCGGGAATGAAGCGGCATGCCGCCTTTATTCCTTGCACTCCCGAAGAAGCTTTGATAATGCGGTATCGGTCGCCGAGAATATTGTCGAGCAGAGTCCTTATGTCGGGATTGTCGTCGATTACAAGTATGAGGCTTTCGTCCTGATCCGGACTTGAAGTGTCGGTATCGATGGTCTCAAGTTCTTCTTCCACCGACTGTCTGTCCATACGTATCAGGTCGTTGTCAACGCTGACCTCTGCCGTCCGGCGAAGCGGCAGCGAGAAAGTGATTACAGAACCGTGTGTGCCGTCGCTTTCCGCCTTTATTTCTCCGCCGTGGAGGTCGACGAAGGCCTTGGCTATGCTCATGCCTATGCCTGAGCCGTATGGATTGGCCTTGGTGCTGCATGAATAGCGTTTGAACAGGCTGTTGAGCTGTTCGGCTGTCATACCTCGTCCGCTGTCGCTGATTCTGAATACTACGGTCTCGTTCTCCGGAAATACCGATAGGGTGATTTTACCGTTGGCCGGAGTGAATTTCATGGCGTTCGACATGATATTGAACAGAATCCGTTCGGTTTTTTCGATGTCGATTGCACCCATGCACTTCTGTGGCAGGCGGTTCTCAACGCAGAATGCTATGCCGTGCGAAGTCACGGCCGGTGCGAACAGCAGGCGCATTTCTTCAGTAAATTCGTGTAAGTCGGTGCGGCTGAGGCGCAGAGTCAGCTGTTCGTTGTCGTATTTGTTGAAGTCGAGAATCTGGTTGATAAGCCTGGTGAGGATTCGGGTATTCTTTCGGGCGAGCCTCATCATTGAGGCGTCGGCGTTGTCAAGCTCGGCATGCCGGCTGACTCTCTCAATGGCTGTGCCTATCATGGTAAGGGGAGTGCGCAAGTCGTGGCTTACATTGGTGAAAAAGTTCACTTTCGCTTCGGTTGCCGCCTCCAGTTGCGCATGCAGTTTTTTTCTCACTTTATAAGAGCGCCATATGCTGACCAGCAGGAACGACAGCAGCAGCACTATCGCCACAGCCGCCAGCAGCAGAGCGCGCTGGATGCTGTGCTGCTGATACAGCCTGTCGAAAGTGTTTTTGACCCCGATGACTTTTTCAGTCTCGTTGAGCATCGTGCGGTGGTGGGTCTGATAGAGCGACATGTTGTTGTGGTCGATAGCCGGGAGGTCTCTTATGTCGGTTCTCGGCGGTACATCTGCGCCTTGCGCTACCTGAAGAGCCAGACGCAGAGTCTCATGGCCCAGAGTCGGGTAGAGTATGGTGGCGTCGATATTTCCGTTTTCAAGCATTTTCAGACCGAAGGAGGGCGCTCCGTCGACCCCGGTCACAAGTATGTCCTGCCGTATGCCGAGAGAGTCGGCTGCGGCTGCGGCGAGTTCGGCTGTAGGGTCGTTGTGGCCGAAGATGAGGTTGATTTCGGGATGTAGCCGAAGAATCGAGTCGGCGTATATCTGCGCGAGTTCCGCGTGCCATCCGGCGTCCAGAGTGTAGAGAATGGAGAAGTCGGCCAGCGAATCGGCCATGTCGCGGAATCCGGCCGCGCGCTGCCGGGCCGGAGTGGAGTTCATGTCGCCTGTGATTTCAAGGGCGTAAATGGGACCTTGGATATTCGCGCGTGCGTATCTGGCTGCCTGTCGGCCTATTTCGGTGTTGTCGGCCCCGATGAAGGCTGTGTATTCCGCGCCCGGAACATCGCGGTCGAAGACCACCACGGGTATCCCTCCGCGCTGTATTTCGGTGATGACATCGACAAGCGAGTCGGCCACGGCCGGCGCCACCAGCAGCACGTCGGGGCGCCTTGATGCGAGAAGCCTCAGGTCGGCAATCTGCTTGCCGACGTTGTCATCGGCGTTTACAATGTCGATATTGATTTCATAGTCGTCGTTGAACAGTATTTCGCGGCGCATCTCATCGTTCATAGTCTCACGCCATTCGCCGCCGCTGCACTGCGATACGGCAATGTCTATCTTCGGCTTTCGGGTACAGCCGGTGCATATGATGATTATAAAGAGTGCGGACAAACAGAAGTGAAATAGTCTCATCGGAGGGTAATAGATTAGAGCCGGTTCGACAATAAATGTTAACGTCAGGGTTGCATATTTTTTCGCAG
>CAMWUD010000151.1 GCA_947177365.1 uncultured Porphyromonadaceae bacterium
AACCTGTCGGTTATTGTCCTTTGCACGATTGACTGTGTCGACGAGCTGGTCGGTGATGGTGAGCTGCTCCGAGTCCATACGGTGCTTGGTGAGGTCTTCAACATCGATTTCGCGGAAGTTGCCCAGACCACTGTGGGCGGTGAGATAAGCCATCTCGACGCCGCGGATTTCGAGACGTTTGAGAAGTTCGCGCGAGAAGTGCAGGCCTGCGGCAGGAGCCACGACTGCGCCTTCGTTGCGGGCGAAGATACACTGGTAGTTCTCCACATCCGATTCCTCGGGGTCGCGCTTGACGTATTCGGGCAGCGGAGTGTGGCCGAGGGCGAAAAGGTCGTGTTTGAACTGTTCGTGGGGGCCGTCGTAGAGGAAGCGCAGTGTGCGTCCGCGCGATGTAGTGTTGTCGATAACTTCAGCTACCATCGACTCGTCGTCGCCGAAATAGAGCTTGTTGCCTATACGTATCTTGCGAGCCGGCTCTACGAGAACGTCCCACAGCTTGTTGTCGGCGTTGAGTTCGCGCAGAAGGAACACTTCGATGCGGGCGCCGGTCTTCTCCTTGTTGCCGTATAGCAGGGCGGGGAAAACCTGGGTGTCGTTGAAAACCATTACATCGCCGTCGCTGAAATACTGGAGTATGTCTTTGAATGTATGGTGCTCTATTTCCTGGGTCTTGCGGTTGAGAACCATCAGTTTGCATTCATCGCGGTGTTCGGCGGGATATTGGGCGATAAGCTCTTCGGGGAGACTGAATTTGAACTGTGATAGCTTCATATCTTAATTTTCTTCGGGGTATTCTACTGGTGAGAGACGGATAAGTTCGCAGCACTGGTCGACGCTCAGACACTGGTCGGCGGTGATGTCGCCTACACGGGTCCGGCGCAGTGCCGACAGGTGTGCTCCGGAACCAAGTGCCTGACCGATATCGCGGGCGAGTGCGCGGATGTATGTGCCTTTGCTGCATACGATGCGCAGGGTTATCGACTGCGGGGCGAAATCGAGAAGTTCGATTTCATCGATTACCAGAGTTTTGGCCTTGAGTTCGACTTCGCGGCCTTTGCGGGCCATCTGGTATGCCCGGTGTCCGTCGACTTTTACGGCTGAGTATGCCGGGGGCACCTGCTGGATTGTGCCTGTGAACTGCGGCAGGGTCTGTTCCACCAGACTGCGGGTGATGTGGTCGGTGGGGTAGGTGGCGTCGATTTCTGTCTCAAGGTCGAACGATGGGGTGGTGGCGCCCAAAGACAGAGTGGCGATGTACTCTTTCACTCCGGCCTGCAGTTCTTCGATTCGCTTTGTGGCGCGGCCTGTGCAGATTATCATCACGCCTGTGGCCAGCGGGTCGAGAGTGCCGGCATGGCCGACTTTGAATTTTTTTACTTCGAGCCGACGCTGCACGGCTCCGCGGATGCGTTTGACGGCATCGAACGAAGTCCAGCCCAGAGGCTTGTCGACGTATAGTATTTCTCCGGTGATATAGTTCATCAGAAAATGATGCATATTGTGCCTGCTATGAGGCAGTAAATGGCGAACCAGATGAGTTTGCCTTTCTTTACAATGTTGATCATCCACTTGCAGGCTGCGCAGCCAACGAGGAAGGCGGCCAGGAAGCCGATGAGCATCGGTATCCAGCCCATGGCGGAGTCTCCGGCGGGAGCCTCGAATATCTTTTTGGCGTCGAGCAGAGCCTCGCCTAAAATAGGTATTATCACCATGAAGAAGGAAAATTTGGCCATCTCCGAGCGTTTGTCGCCTATGATGAGGCCAGTGGCAATCGTGGAGCCTGAACGCGACAGGCCGGGCAGTACGGCTATGGCCTGTGCCACTCCGATGATAAAGGCATCGAGGTAGGTGATGTCGCGTCCTTTGGGTATTTTATTGTCGGCGCCGCGCACGGCGGTATGCGGGTCGGTGCGGTAGAAGTAGGTGAAGGCCAGAAGCGCGGCGGTCACGCAGAGGCATATGCCTACGGTGACAAGTCCGTTGCCGAAGAACTGCTCGACAAATTCCTTGAAGCATACGCCGACAATGGCCACCGGTATGCAGCTGATGAGAATCTTGATCACATAGTTGAACTCCGGTCCTTTGCGGAAGGTGAAGAATGCCTTGCACAGCGGCAGGAATTCGCGCCACAGCACTACAATAGTGCTCAGTACTGTGGCTACATGAAGAAGGATGGAGAACTGCAGGGCTTCATCGCCGGGGAGATCCATGCCGAGAATCTGACGGCAGATTTCGAGATGACCCGACGAACTGATGGGGAGGTATTCCGACAGGCCTTGAATTATGCCCATTATCAGGGCGTTGATAGTATCCATAGGTGCTTATTCTTTTTCTTCTTTGTTGAATCGCGGACGGATGATGATGGCGGCCGCCATGGCTATGAAGCCAAGGAAGGCGATTGTGGGGCCGATGATTATGCGGCGGGTGGAGAAAATGCTTTCTTCGAAGTGCTCTGTAGTGGTGGAGGCACCGAGCATGAGCAGGAAGCCGAGCACAATCATTGCGCCTGATACGGCCATGAGGATGAAGTTGTTGCGGGCCAGCGGCTTCTGAGCCTGGGACTGGCGCTGTATTTTGTTTTCTTCTTTCATATCGCTTGTCGGGATAGGATTATTTCATGAACATTTCGTCGTAGCCGGAACGCAGATAGCGGTTGGTGGCCAGAGCCGAGGCCAAGGTGCAGATAAGAACGCCGGCGAGAATGATTCCTGCGCAGATCATGACCATGTCGGGCCAGTGCAGCGACTGGGCGAAAAGCGGGTCGAGCGAGGCGAGCCAGAACTGCGATGCGCTCAATATGCCTGCCGCGACTGCGCCTGCCACCAGTCCGCTTGCGACTCCGGCCAGCAGGAACGGCCGGCGGATAAAGCCGGGGGTGGCGCCTACGAGTTTCATCGTGTGGATGATGAACCGCCGTGAGTAGACAGCCAGATAGACGGTGTTGTTGATAAGCACGAACGAAATCAGCAGCAGAGCGCCTGCTATTCCGAGCAGTATCCATGTGATGCGGCTCACGAAGAAGTTGACGTTTGATATAGTAAGCGGTGCTGTGATTATTTCTTCTATGGCGGGGTCGGTGCCGAGGCTGCGGCGTATGGCTTCGATGGAGTCGGCCGATGCGTATTCGCTTTTTACTTTTATGTCGAACTCCGGATTGTACGGATTGATGTCGAGCATTTCTGCGGCGGCTTCGCCGAGATACTGCGACTCTTCCTGCAGAATCTGCTCGGGCGAGGCATATACGGCGGAGGCTGTATACGGCATGGCCGGCAACTGCTGTTTGAGGCGGTTGATTTCGTCGGGTGCGGCGTCGCGCTGTACCTTGACGATGAAGCCCATGTTGCTGCGTATCTGTTCAGCGCCGGAGCGGGCAAGCAGTCCGGCCATGGCTATGATGCCGAGAATCAGCAGTACCAGCGCGACGCTGATTACCGTGGTGATTCTGGAACCGAAAGCCGACAGACGGGTTGATTTTTTCTTGGTCATTTCGCTATTGGATTTGCCTTTTCGTTTCAAAAAGGCCGTAATATGCTAAATTGGCGCAAAGATACGAATTTTTTTGTGTCCGGACAAGAGTCGCAGCGGATTATAGCCGGTTCGACAATAAATATTAACGTCAGGGTTGAATCGAAAGATAAGAGCCGATTCAAGATGTATGAACCGGCTCTATATAATTTGTCAGTAATCGTTGATTCAAATCGCCAGAACCTCGCTCAGTGTAGGATGGGCGTGGATGAGTGAACCGAGCTGGTCGATTGTGGCGCCGCAGTGGAGCAGAGCGGCGCATTCGGCGATAAGGTCGGCGGCATGCGGCCCGATAATCTGGAATCCGAGCAGATTGCCTGAATCCGAGTCGTAGACGATTTTGGCCACACCGTCGCTCTCGCCCATTGCCAGAGCCTTGCCGTTGGCAGCGAAGCTCTTGCGTATGGTCTTGTACGGCAGCGATGCGTTCTTGCACGAGTCTTCGCCCATGCCTACCATAGCTGCCTCCGGCTTGCAGAAGACAGCCGACGGAATCACGTTGAGGTCGGATTCGCCTCCGGCCACGATACGTCCTTGGGCATATGCGGCATGGGCGAGCAGGCAGAGGCCGTTGACATCGCCTACGGCATATATGCCCGGGGCACTTGTGGCCATCCGGCTGTCAACCTTGATGAAGCCGCGTGGCGTCAGTTCGACACCGGCTGCAACGAGTCCTTCGGGCAGTACCGGACGGCGTCCGACGGCCATGACCGACATGTCGGCCCAGACCGAGTCTTCGCCTTTGCGGCTGCGGTAGCAGACTTCTTTTCCGCCATCGCGTATGGCGGTGACTTCGGCGCCTGTGATGAATTTTATGCCGCGCCGGCTGAGCATCGAGCGAAGCCGTTTGGCCATGTCGGCATCGAAGCCCGGCAGGATTTCCTTGCAGTATTCCACCACAGTGACATCCACGTCCATGGCGCAGAGAATAGAAGCAAATTCAATGCCTATGACACCGCCGCCGATAATGACGGCGCTCTGCGGCAGACTTTCAATGGCGAGAAGTTCGTCGGAAGTCAGCGCGTATTCGGCGCCTTCGACCGGAAGCACCGCCGGGCGCGAGCCTGTGGCGATAACTATTTTCCCGGCCTGGAGAATTTCGTCGCCTACGGCCACGCGTCCTTCGCCGAGCAGCCGTGCCTCGCCGTGATACAGTTCCACCTGGGTCAGAAGAGCCTTGACTCCTTCGCCGAGTGTGGCCACGACTTGGTCGACACGGCGGCGGACTGCCCCGAAATCGAAAGTCACCTCGCCGCAGCTTACGCCGAATTCAGCGGAGTGCCGTGCGGCTGTAAGGGCGTCGGCCGAGGCGCAGAGGCACTTGGTGGGTATGCAGCCTCGGTTGAGGCAGGTGCCCCCGAGGCGGTCTTTTTCGATTACGGCCACAGAGTGTCCGCCTGCGGCGAGACCGGAGGCAAGCTTGTAGCCTCCCGGTCCCGCGCCTATGATGATATAGTCGAAGGCTTTCATGTCAGATTTCATCGAAAGTGACTTTGGGATGCAGAGCGGCTTCTGTATCATCGGGGTGACGTACGGGAGTGTTGAGCGGAGCCTGTTTGATTATCTCGGGGTATTCAGCGGCCTCATGAGCTATTGCCCGCATCACCTCGATAAAACGGTCGAGAGTCTCGATGGATTCGGTCTCGGTGGGTTCTATCATCAGCGATTCGTGGAAAAGCAGCGGGAAGTAGATGGTGGGGGCGTGGAAGCCGTAGTCGAGAAGGCGTTTGGCCACGTGGAGTGTGGTCACGCCGCCGGATTTGTCGATAAGTCCGTCGAACACAAACTCATGTTTGCAGGGACCTTCCACCGGCAGCAGATACAGGTCGCGGAGGCTCTGCATTATGTAGTTGGCGTTGAGAGTGGCCAGCGGACCTACGCGGCGTATGTTCTCTTTGCCCAGAGTGAGTATATAGGCGAGAGCCTTTACCAGCACGGTGTAGTTGCCGAGCCATCCCGACACGCGTCCGAGGGCGCTGTCGTTGTATTCGATGCCGAAGGTGCCGTCGGCGTTTTCTGTCACACGCGGATTCGGCAGGAACTGCTCCAGACCTTTGCGCACACCTACCGGACCGGCGCCGGGACCGCCTCCGCCGTGAGGAGTGGAGAATGTCTTGTGCAGGTTGATGTGCATCACGTCGAAGCCCATGTCGCCCGGACGTGCCACGCCTAGCAGCGGATTCAGGTTGGCGCCGTCGTAGTAGAGCAGTGCTCCGGCGGCGTGTACCATTTCGGCTATCTGCGGGATGCCGCGCTCAAACATGCCTATGGTGTTGGGATTGGTAAGCATCACGGCTGCCACCGAGTCGTCGAGTTTTGCGCGGAGGTCGTCGAGATCCACAGTGCCGTCGGGCATTGATTTTACCTGACGGATCTGCAGGCCGGCGACAGCCGCCGACGCCGGGTTGGTACCGTGGGCCGAGTCGGGCACAATCACCACCTGC
>CAMWUD010000152.1 GCA_947177365.1 uncultured Porphyromonadaceae bacterium
ACAATTCGATTGTTCTCTTCTTTTTATGGTATGGCAAAGCCATCGGGGTACTCTGCGTGAGGTCTTATCAATAAATCGGCTGTAAAGATTCTATGTTGAAAAAACCTTCGCTTCTGTACTCCTGTCAAAAAAAACACACGTTGTCTTTTATTTTAGGACAAAAAACACTATCTTTGTCCCCAAATTTAGGACAGCATGGATAAGTTATATATCAAATCCCAGATTGCAATGCGTCAGGCAGAATTTCCGACTGACCTGAAAAAACGCGAAAATATGCTTCCGGTAAATGAAGGCAAGATTGTTACTATACCGGGAGTCAGACGATGTGGCAAGACATCAAGAATGGAAGTTGTTGTAAACGAACTTCTGTCATCAGGTGTTGCACGCGAGCGTTTCCTATGGATTAGCTTTGATGATGAGCGTCTTGTCCGTATGGCTGCTGACGAACTCAACCAGATAATCGAGGCGTACAGGGAAATGTATCCCGACATTGATATATCATCTGTGTATATGTTCTTTGACGAGATACAGTTGATTGATGGCTGGGAATATTTTGTGATGCGACTTTACAAGCATTATTCAAAAAACATATATATAAGTGGCAGTAATGCCACGATGCTCAGCAGTGAATTGAAATCGGCATTACGAGGATGGCCGCAGGAGGAAGAAACGTTGCCTCTGTCTTTTCGTGAATATTGCGATTTCAAAGGGATAAAGACTGATGGCTGGTTAGAAGCGGATATGGCAAGGCTGCGTAATGCCTTTGTCGCATATAATAGCGAAGGCGGCTTTCCGGAAGTAGTGCTGACGGAAAATCCTTTGCATAGAGCAAAAATATTACAGACATATTTTGACACAATGCTGTTAAAGGATCTGGTAGAGCATTACAGGTTGTCCAATATAGAGGTGTTGCGCTACTATCTCAAACGAATAATGGCCAATCTCACAAAGCCGACTTCAATACGTGCGATACATGGAGATATAAAATCCCGTGGTCTTAAAGTAAGCAAGGATAACCTTTATGATTGGGCGAATTATGCTTGCGACATCTTTATGTTTATCCGTATTTCCAACTATAGCAAGTCATTGCAGAAAATAGAAAGTTCACAGCCCAAATATTACTGCATAGACAACGGCTTGCGCGATGCGGTGCTGTTGCCTCAAAGCGATGATAATGGCAAGAAACTTGAAAATACGGTATTTCTGCAACTTTACCGCCAGCGTTCACCCGTTGACCGCATATTTTATTATCAGGGAAAAGGCGAATGCGATTTTGTAGTGCAGCGTGGAGTTGAGATTGACAGACTTATTCAAGTGACATGGGATATGAGCGATGATGAAACACGTCGAAGAGAAATCAATGGAATTGCAGAAGCCGCAGAAGTTACCGCTTGCAGGAATTTATATATTATCACCGCCGACACCACGGAGCAAATCGAACTTGACAATGGTATGGTCATTAATGTAATTCCGGCCTGGAGATGGTTGTTGGACATATGACACCATGCACGAGGAGTGGAGGCATCCCTGCCTCCACAGCACAAGACGTCAGATATAGCAGGACAACGGATTCACTCCGGAAACCCTCATAAAGATTCGCGAATATATCTCGTGAACTGTGGAGGCAGGGATGCCTCCACTCCGCTCCGGTACATTGTATGAATCCGGCTCTACAAGTTGCAACTTCTCTGCGTGACTTTGCGCCTCTGCGTGAGGCTTCTATCTCATATACGGTGCCTTCACTCCGAAGCAACAAAAAGCCTTGCCGGATGGCAAGGCTTTTATCGTTCGTTCTGCTTGAGCCAAAGCTTGGCGATACACCCATGGCTTCGCATACATACTCTACATAGAGCCGGACTCAAAGCTCAACGTCAGTTTATCTCTTTCTGCAAGTCCTCTAAACGCTTCTGCTGTTCCTTGGACAGCTTTCCATCGTATTCAGCTGCAGACACGGCGAACATAAGTGTAGCACAATCCATCATCTCTTTTGATTCGTCGCCATTCTTTTCAGCCTTCACGGCGTCCTTGAGGTTTTCATCCAGATAGTCCAGAATCATGTCATAGTCGTCGGATGTCAGTGACTCGTAGCTTTGGTCATTTTCCACCTTCGAGATCAAGGCGTCGTAGTCCGCCTTGCTGTGACCGTTAGAGCATGCCGTGAAACCACACGACACAAGTGCTGCAAACAGCAGTGCAATTGAGAATTTTTTCATAATAATTTGTATTTAAGATTAGAATGTATCCACTAAGACCGGATTTCAGAGAGTGTGGCTCTTACACTCATTTCCCTACACGAAGCATTTGTGAATGTTCCTGTCAAATCGTACTCGTTGTACGATATATGTATTGAAAAGTAGCCGGATGAACCAACCTCATCAAGCATGTAGCTATTGTAGTCGAATTTCTGAGGATATATCTTAAGATTGATATAGTTGCCGTTGCCGGTCGAGGTGTAGCGGTAGCGTCCGGTGCCGGAATTGAGATCAAGCTCCATCACAAACGGATACTTACTCCCGATGCTTCCACTATACACATATACCGCCGCGTAGGGCGCGTCACCTTCCTCTTCTACACAATCTACCACTTCATAACCTACCAGCTTATTCGTCGTCACCTCCTCATCGTCCGCGACGTCAGCATTTCCTATAGATTCCAGAGCACTTTCCACCTCTTTCTGCCAGGCTTTAAGACGCTTCTTCTGCTCCTTGGACAGCTCGTCGGTGGAATCAGCTGCCATCAATGCGAACACCATTGAAAGATAACGCGCTTCTTTCTTAGTCATCTCGTAGCCGTTCCTGGATATTCTTTTGAGCCAGTCGGTGTTATCATCCAGATAATCCAGCATCATGTCATAGTCATCTGATGTCAGCGATTTATCCTTCTCTACCTTCAACAAAAGGGCCTCATAGTCGGCCTCGCTGTGGCCTTTTCCCACAAGCAGCCACACGCCCACGCCAATGGCCACGACAGCCAAAGCGGCTATCGCCCATGTCAGCGGGCGGGCAAAGATGCTTTTGGGTTCTTCCCATTCTGTCTCGTACTCGTCATCATCGCTTACCGGAGCAGTAGCCACCTCGGGCTCTGCTACCGGAGCAGGTGTTGTCGCCGCCGGCTCTCCAACTGCGATGTCGGCCGGCTTTTCAAGCCACTCTCCGCAATAGCGGCACTTTTTGGCTCCTTTCGAAATCATCTCCCCGCAATAGGGGCATTGCTTCCTTTCGTTGTTCATTTCTGTGTTTATTCTGATTGGTTTTTCAAATTAATTATATCACTGACTATAGCCTCACAAAACAAATCAGGAAACGGCACAAAAACATAGCAAACTACCTGTCAGGCTCCGATGCTGTCCCTATTAAAACGCAAAAGACGTGAGGCAGACCTGCTTCACGTCCTACAACTTCCGGTATCGCCAAACACCTTAACAGACAGGACAGAAGAAATCACCCCACGTCCATATCTATATATGCAGGGGGTGGATACCCTTCATATGCGGATATAGGAAGTGGGCATTCTTCGTCGAGAGTCCGTCTGCTTATTCTACTAATTTGGCGATTTCGAAATTGCGAACTTTCGGCAAGATGCCTTTTGCGTGGTTTCATTCGCCGCATCCCGGAACTCTTTCCGTCAAGGCCGCTTCGGCCAACGGCGATGAAACTTGCTGCAAATATACGCATTATTTATGAAAAATGCCCACTTTTGACTGTATAATTTCTTCTGAAACCAATATGTTCTGCAGCATATCATTTCGTGACTGAATCGCGAGGGATTCGCTGCAAAGTTACGACACCAGTCTGCCGGATGACGGCAGATTACGAACAAAACACATAAAAGACGCCGTTCCGGGCGGAACGGCGTCACAGTATAACTATATATCCGGTACGGATTACTTGTTCATGTCTTCGATGGTCTTCACTTCCGGGTCAACGCCCCACTGCTGCTGGGCCAGACGACGGTAGTTGTTGTAGCGCCACTGGGCATTTGCCTTGGCTGCCGCGAAGAGCTCGGCTGCTTCAGCCGGATACTGCTTCTTCACTGTAGCGTAGCGTACCTCGCCCATGAGGAAGTCCTCGAACTTATCCCACTGCGGATCCTTGCTGTCGAGGCTGAAGGGGTTCTTGCCTTCTTCTTCCAGTGCGGGGTTGTAGCGCCACAGGTGCCAGTAACCGCATTCCACCGCCTTGGCCTCTTCGAGCTGGCTCTTGCCCATGCCGGCCTTCAGACCGTGGTTGATACAGGGCGAGTAAGCGATAATCAGCGACGGGCCGTCGTAAGCCTCAGCCTCGCGGATAGCCTTGAGGGTCTGGGCCTGGTCGGCGCCCATGGCTATCTGAGCCACATATACATAGCCGTAGGTCGATGCAATCAGACCAAGGTCTTTCTTGCGGATACGCTTGCCGCTGGCGGCAAACTTGGCGATGGCTCCTACAGGTGTGGCCTTGGATGCCTGACCGCCGGTGTTGGAGTAAACCTCAGTGTCGACTACCAGCACGTTGATGTTCTTGCCGCTTGCAAGCACGTGGTCGAGACCGCCGAAGCCGATGTCATATGCGGCGCCGTCGCCGGCGATGATCCACTGGCTGCGGGCTACCAGGAAGCCTTTCAGTTCCAGAATGCCCTTGCATACATCGCATCCGCAGGCTTCGCACAGAGGCACGAGCTTGTCGGCCACCTCGCGGGTTACGGCTGCGCTGTGGCAGTTGTCGAGCCACTGCTGTGCCAGAGCCTTGATTTCGTCGGAGCACTGACCGCATTCGAGGGCGGCGTTCATCAGCGCGTGAACACGCTCGTGCATCTTTTCGGTGGCCACCTTCATGCCGAGGCCGAATTCAGCGAAGTCCTCAAACAGAGAGTTGCCCCATGCCGGACCGTGACCGGCGGCGTTGGTGGTATACGGAGTCGAAGGAACCGAGCCTGAATAGATACTTGAACAGCCGGTGGCGTTGGCTACCATCTCATGGTCGCCGAAGAGCTGGCTGATGAGCTTCACGTAGGGAGTCTCGCCGCAGCCGGAGCATGCGCCGGAGAACTCGAACAGCGGAGTCGCGAACTGGCTGTTCTTGACATTTGCCTGAACGTCGACCAGATGCTGCTTCGATGCCACTTCCTTCACGCAGTAATCCCATTCGGCCTGCTTGTCGAGCTGAGTTTCCAGAGGCTTCATCTGCAGAGCCTTCACGCCCTTCTTGCCGGGGCAGACCTCAACGCAGTTGCCGCAGCCGAGACAGTCGAGCACATCGACTGACTGTACGAAGCGCATGCCGGTGAATGTCTTGCCGATGGCGGCGAGTGTCTTGTCTTCCGCCATGGGTGCCTTGGCCATTTCTTCGGCGTCGAGCACGAACGGACGGATAGCGGCGTGGGGGCAAACGTAGGCACACTTGTTGCACTGGATACAGTTTTCCTCGAGCCATTCGGGAACGAACGCGGCCACGCCACGCTTTTCATAGGCTGCGGTGCCCTGCTCCCATGTGCCGTCGGGAATTGCCTCGAAGTCGCTAACTTTCAGAAGGTCGCCGTCCTGTGCGTTGATCGGACGAACGATCTTGTTGATGAATTCGGGATCGTTGTTGGCAACCTCGGCGTCGTCGGGAAGCTGTGCCCATGCGGAATCTACTGTCAGCTGCTTGTATTCGCCGCCGCGGTCTACGGCTGCATAGTTCTTGTCTACCACATCCTGGCCCTTCTTGCCGTAGCTCTTAACGATGAATTTCTTCATCTGCTCTACAGCCAGGTCTACCGGTATGACTTCGGTGATGCGGAAGAAGGCGCTCTGCAGGATGGTGTTGGTACGGTTGCCGAGACCGATTTCCTGGGCGATGCGGGTAGCGTTGATATAGTAAACGCTTACGTTATGCTGTGCGAAATAGCGCTTAACCTTGTTGGGGAGGTTCTTGGCCAGTTCCTCGCCTTCCCAGATGGTGTTGAGCAGGAATGTGCCGTTGTCGCGCAGACCGCGGGTCACAT
>CAMWUD010000153.1 GCA_947177365.1 uncultured Porphyromonadaceae bacterium
CCTTTTTATTGGTTTCCAATAGGTACAATTTCTAAGGTAAAAAAGATTGTTTTAGGTTTGCGGTACAAAGTTCTCGCTTTTTTGCCGGATGACCAAATTTATTTTTATGTTGTATGACATAGTTTTTTAGCAATTCTCCGGTTTGACTTTGCGTTATTTTGTGTAAAACGTGGTATATCAATCTGATAGCTCTAAAAAATGCAAAATGAGTATTAAAGAAACTTAAGCGTTAATAAATATTAAATCGCGTATTTTACACTTTAAACTCTGACAAAATGATGTTTTTTCCATCGAATACGGCATAAGTGCTGTGGTAAATCCATTCGCCTAAAATGAGCAGACGGCATCCGGTCGACAGACGGTGGTCGAGTGCCACGTGATGATGTCCCAGCAAGATGAAATCGATGTCGGGGTGTTCGCGGCTGTATGTCTCTGCCCAGTCAAGAATCCGCTGTCGCATGTCGGGGGTGAGCTCGGCTGCGGCGTCAGGGCTGTATGCACGGTTGCGGCTACTCCATCCGAATCCGAGCGGAACAGTCCAGCGGGGATGTACGGATGCGAACAGGCGCTGGCACGTCTTGTTGCGGAACAGCCGCTGAATGAAGCGGAAGCCGGCAGGTTCGCTGCCGAGACGGTCGCCATGGGCAAGGTAGAACTTATGACCGGCGATTACAGGGCATATCGAGCCGTCTACGACCCGAATGCCGATTTCATCGCGCAGATAGTCGAAAAGCCATATGTCGTGGTTGCCGGTGAGCCAGGTGATTCTTACACCGGCGTCGGCCAGACGGGCCAGGGCGCCGAAGAAGCGCACGAAGCCGCGAGGTACGACGGTGCGGTATTCGTACCAGTAGTCAAGGATATCGCCGAGCAGATAGATTTCTTCGGCATCGGCTGCAATCTGTTCGAGAAAGCGGACGGCGCGTGCTTCCTTCTCCCGGCGGGGAAGATAGGAGGCGCCGAGATGGAGGTCGCTCAAAAAATAAATCATAGAAAGCCGAGTTCGAGTTTGGCTTCCTCACTCATCATGTCCTGGTTCCATTCCGGTTCGAAGACAATGTTGATGGACACAGACGAAATGCCTTCGATTGATTCGAGTTTAAGGCGTGCGTCTTCGAGAATGAAGTCAGCCGCCGGACAGTTAGGTGCGGTGAGAGTCATGTCGATGTCAAGCGCTCCGTCGTCAGATATCTCTATCTTATATACAAGACCGAGACTATAGATGTCGACGGGTATTTCGGGGTCGAAAACAGTGCGCAGCATTGCTACGACTTTTTCTTCAAGTTCCAGTTTCTGTTCTGCTGTCATATTTGTTCTGGTTTCAGCGCTGCTGTAGCATAGACACGCATCAGGCAGCCTGTATGTCACTAATTCAATACAAAATTACGAAAAATCGTCCAATAGTTTGGCAGAAGCGAAAAGAAATTTTAACTTTGCAGTCAAATTCAATCAACACTACAGATTATGAAATCAATCAAACGCTTTCTCGTGGCACTGTCGGCACTTGTTGCCGTAGGCGCTACCGCCTCTGCCCAGTTTGCATGGGGTCCCCGTGTGGGTGTGGAAGTAAACAAGCTCCACTTCAACAGCAACATCGGCAACGACATCAAAGACAGTGACAACCGTGCCGGTATTACCGCCGGTCTGCAGATCGAATTCACTGTGCCTATCGTGAATCTTGGTTTTGATGCATCGGTGATGTATGTTCACCGTTCGAAGGTTGATGCTCCGGTTCTCGACCAGAGCAATCCGTCTATTCCTACTGTAGCAGGCTCGGAAACCAAGAAAATCGGCGGCGACTATATCGAGGTTCCCGTCAACTTCAAGTATAAACTTGGTCTGCCTGTGGTAGGCAATGTCATCTCACCGTATATTTTCACCGGTCCCAGCTTTGCCTTCCTTACCTCCAAGCAGGCAATCAACGATGCCATCCAGAACAAGAAGGTGGATATCGCATGGAACTTCGGTCTGGGTATCCAGCTTATCAAGCATCTGCAGATTGGCGCAAGCTACGGTCTGGGTCTGACCAAGACAGTTGAGAAGGTGTCCGGCTGGACAGGCACCGAGCCTATCGATGGCAAGAACAATTACTGGACAGTGACAGCCGCCTGGCTTTTCTGATTCCGTAACGTATACAGCGAAGGCCGGCCGCCCCGAATCGGAGCTGCCGGCCTTCGCTATTTACGGTGGGTTGTATTTGGTCAGAATTTTTTCAAGGCGTGATAGAGGTCGTGGACCGGCAGCCCCATCACATTATAATAGCAGCCGTTTATGGCCTTGATGCCAATGGCGCCTATCCACTCTTGGATGCCGTACGCTCCGGCTTTGTCCATCGGGCGGCATTCTCTGATGTAAGCATCGATTTCGCTGTCGTCAAGAAGGTCGAACAGCACTTCAGTCACCGTGGCGAAACTCCGGCGGTGTCGGATGTCGGTCAGAGTCACACCGGTGACAACCTTGTGCTGGCTGTCGCTCAGAAGCCGCAGCATGTCGCGGGCCTCATTGTCGTCGTGCGGTTTGCCGAGAATCCTGTCGCCGTGGATTACCACGGTGTCGGCTGTGATGAGAATCTCATTCTCCTTCAGTTCGTCCATATAGGCATCGGCTTTCAGACCCGACAGATATACCGGCACATCAACAGCCGGCATGTCGGCCGGATATGATTCGTCCACTTCGTGCGGGATGGCTATAGAGAAATCGTTGGCAAGCATGCCCATCAGCTCCCGGCGGCGCGGCGAGTTGGAGCCGAGCAGCAGACGCTGTTCGGTAGGACGAATCACCATGAGTATACCTCCTTGCTGTCCATCCACTTGCCCTGCGCGCGGAGTATCTGTTCGAGGAGTTCGCGTGCCACTCCGTGTCCGCCTTCAGCCACGGTGATATATGATGCCAGACGTTTGACTTCAATGGCGGCATCGGCGGGAGCGACAGCCAATCCGGCCATGCGCATGGCCGGCATATCGGGTATGTCATCGCCTACGTATGCCGTTTCGGATACCGTGAGGTTGTTGTCCTCCATCCATTGGCGCATGCAGGCGGCTTTGTCTGATATGCCGAGGTATATGTCGTGGAAACCGAGGGCGCTGTATCGTTTTTCCACAGCTTCGGTGGCCGCGCCTGATATTATGGCGAGGCGTATGCCTTTGCGGACTGCCAGCTGGAGTGCGTATCCGTCTTTGATGTTGGCCATTCGCATCGGCACTCCGTCCGTACTCATCGGTACGGTCGACGGGGAGAGTACGCCGTCGATATCGAAAACTACAGCATTGATGGTGCTGAGGTCGTAGGAAGTCTTGCTCATTTTCTGTGAGATTGGATTATGGATTCGGATAGAATACGGTATATTTCCGCAGTATCTTGTGGAAGAATGTCAGTGTGTCGTTGGATCGTGGCCAGGTCGCCCCGTACGGCCGGGCCGGTCTGGGCTTTGTATGGGCCTATGTCCATGGCCTTCTGGAGCGTGGCTTCTATGAGCGGGCGTACAACGTCGAGTGAATATCCTTCGGGAGCCAGAGTCTCTTCTGTCAGCTGCCACAGGTAGTTCACGAAGTTGCACGACAGCACTCCTGCTATGTGGAGTATGGTCCGCTGTCGGGAATCGGCGTGATATACGAGGTCGGACAGCATGGATGCATAGCTGTCGGTCTCTTGCAGGGTCGCCTGATCGGACGCTTCTGTAAAGAAAGGCACCTTCCGCAGGTCGACATGACTCTCGCGCGAGAATGTCTGCAAGGGGTAGAGCACGCCGTAGCGCGATGAAGCCGGCGCGAGAGCTGTAAGCGGCACGCTGCCGGAGGTGTGCACCACAATGCCGTCGACGCGGGGCATACGGGCTGCAATATCGGCTATGGCACTGTCGCTGCAGGCTATGATATAGAGGTCGGAGTCGGTGGCTAAGTCCGACGGATTGTCGAGTGGCCGGCAGTCGTGCAGCGATTCAGCCAGTCTTGAGGCGTTCGTCAGGCTGCGGCTGCAGACCTCTGTAATGTGACAGCCGGCGGCCTGAAGACCGCCGGCTATATGTGTGGCTACGTTTCCGGAGCCTAATATGGTTATTCTTCGTTGTCGCGCCATCGTGCCAGATGTACTTTTTCCCACAGCAGTTTGTCGGGGTCGACGGGACGGCGGTTTTCATCGGGATATCCGAAAGTCATGATACAAGGGATTTTTAGGCTTTCGGGAATGCCGAGTATGGAGCGTACGATGTCTTCGGCTGATTCTTCACCTTTGTCGCGTCCCATCACCTGTATCCAGCAAGAGCCGATTCCGAGAGCGGCTGCCTGCAGGTGCATGAATATGGCTGCGATTGATGCGTCTTCGAGCCAGCAGTCGCTTTCGGCGGGGTCCGATACTACGGCCACTGCCATGGCGGCGCCGGCTATGGGTTTGGCTCCGAAGTCTTTGCATTCGGCAAGATTGGCGAGCGCATCCTTGTCGTCAACGACCACAAATTGCCAGGGGCGTTTGCTTTTTGACGATGGAGAAAGCAGGGCGGCCTCAAGTATGGTCTTGACGTCGTCGGGCGAGAGCGACCTGTCGGTATATTTTCTTATGCTGTGGCGTTCCAGCAGGAGCTGGTGGAGGTTGGAGTCAGTCATGATTCTATAGTCGTAATGGCTCTTGATTATTTACGGCATACCCAGGCTCCGGGGAAGCGGGAGAGCAGGCCGGATTCGTTTGCGAGGTTTTTCACTTCGCCGATTGAGTTTCCGCTGATTGCGTATATGCGGTAGTGTCCGTCTTTTTCCAGCACATGGAGTGGCATGGAGTTGTTGGCTGAGAGGAATTTGCGGGCTTCTTCGCCGTTGTTGAGCGATGCCACCACCAGACAGTATCTGCCTTCGGACGCTTGCCTTGTGGCTGCGGCTTCGGTTTTCTGCCTGCGGGCGGTCTCGGCTTTCTGCCGGAGTTCTGCCTTGTAGGCGTTGATGCCGGCTGTATCGGCCATGATTACGGCCTGACAGTCTGCCGGGGCCTGCATCATCAGTGTGCCCGACTGCTGTCCGGGCTGTCTGAGGATACGTTCCGGTCCGGGTGCTTTCAGACGGAATTGCTCTACCACAGGGGAGGCGAACTGAGCGTTGTCGATAGGTGTCGGAGTGGAGAGTACGAAGCCAAGGGCGAGTATCACCGCAATGGATGCGGCGATTTTCAGCTTGCGCAATGCGGAGCCGATGCGTTCGCTTTTGGCGATGGCCGACTGCATTTCTGCGGCCTTGCTGTCGTCGCGGGCCATATCGATGATGGAGCGGAGCTTGATTTCAGGAAGCCATTGGGGCTTGTCGGCGGCTATGAATGAGTACGAACCGTTGTCGAGCATCAAGTCGCCATGTCGGCCTATGGTCACACGCCCGTCGGATTCAAGGGCGTGGCGCATGTCGCTGACATCGGCTGCGAGAGCTTTGCCGGCTTCTTCCACGGGCAGCTGCATTCTGAGCGCGTATGACGATGCGAGCAGACCGTCGTTGTGGTTTATCGCCGGGTTGAAGGCCAGGACCCGTCCGGGCGGGGTCATGATGCCGTCCGCGTCAATGGTCGCGGCCTTGGCGGAGGCGATGAACGCGCCTATGCCCGGCACGATTACACAGTCGCGCCTTACCAGCAGATAATCTATATGTCGTATGAGTTCTTGCATATTCTGGATAATCTATGCAAAATTACACATTTTCGACCGGATATGCAAGTGTTTCGACTCAATTTTTGCATATGATTCCGATATGATTCAGAATAAGCATCAGGATTTGACAAGGCAGTTTGCAATATTCGGGGAAAGTGTGTAAATTTGTGGTCTGAACCAATCAAAATTCATGATGAGAACACTTCTGACATCCATTTTGCTGATTGGCGCCGCATCGCTCGGCGCACGCGACACAGGGGGGATATCCGGCAGCATGCTCGAGGAGCTGCGTCAATCCTACAGAAACGAGGCTTCTGACCGCGCTTTGCAGAACGCCATGG
>CAMWUD010000154.1 GCA_947177365.1 uncultured Porphyromonadaceae bacterium
ATCAAAAAACCTATGGTTCTATAGTTCTATGGTCATCAAAAAGCCCTATAGTTCTCTGGTTCTATGGTCTTCAAAAATTCAATTGTCTATGGCTTTTTATTCCGGTGTTTGCGTGCCGCACGGCGCTGAAGGCGGCGGTACGAACCAAGCACGATGCCTTCGGCCTCGGCAGCATCCATGCCGCAGGCAGCGGCATAATGCCGGGCGAAATCTGCACTCGATTCCTCGCTGTTCATCAGCCAGCCCGCACGGTAAAGCTGACGCCGGCGGTCGGTGCAGCCGAAACCCATCCGGTTCACATCCACCATGCAGAAATCAAACTCCCCGCCTCGTTTGCGGAACAGGATATTTCCCGGCGACAAATCCTTTACATACACACCCACGCCATGCACCCGAGCCACCCATTTGCCCAGAGCCTCCACCATGGCCTCATAGTCCGGGCGCTCCTCCATATAGCGGATTTCACGCCATTCCGGCCCTAACTGCTCACTGACATAGAAACTCGCTCCGAGTGTGTGGACTGCACTGTGGCACTCCACATAAGCATACGGACGCGGAGTGGCTACACCCAGTTCCAGCAGGCGCAGCGAATACTCATACGACCGCCGGGCCTTGCTCGGACGCAGCCAGCCGTAGATAGCACCCTTTATGGCGCCCGGGAGGCGGAATACCTTGATGTTCACTTCACCCTCAAAGCCGACGATGTTGCAGGCCAGAACCCGGTTGCGGCCTGCATACACGGTGCGGCAAGCCGACGGCAGGCGGCCCTCCGCAAGCTCGCCGCAGAGCTGACTCTGCCAGGCTTCGCCGGATGTTTTGCATACCGTCATTCGTAGATTCGGCTTATGGCATTGTAGAATGCCGGGTAAGTATAGGAGTCGGCGAAGCGGTCGCGTCCGGCTTTGCCGATTTTGCAGCGCATGTCGGAGTCTCCGATGAGCTGGCGCAGAGCGTTGGCCAGGGTCTCGGCATCGCAGGGAGGCATAAGCAAGCCGTCGCGACCGCTTGTGATAATCTCCGGCTGCGCTCCGTTGTCGCTGCTTATCACAGGCAGCCCCTGACGCATCATCTCTATTATCGACAGTCCGAAAGCCTCGGGAGCCTTGGTCGGCACCACCCCGATCTGGGCTGCTGCAATCTCCTCCGTGACATCGCTGATATGTCCCGGCCATTCGATGCGTTTGTCCAGTCCGCATACGCGGCATTCGCGCAGCAGCGGCATCACGTAGCGACCTTCGCCTTCGCCGCAGATGCGGGCGCGCCAGTCGAGGTCGCTGATTCGGGCGAGCGCCTCCACCAGCACATCGGCGCCTTTCTCCGGCGACAGTCTTCCTATATATAATAAGAGCGGCGGACGCACGGCCGGGTCGGCCATCGGAAGTCCGGGGTCGGGGAGGGCATTGCAGATTACTTCCATCTTTATGCCCTCGGCGGGGAATCCGCCTTTCAGAAATTCGCGCCTCGCACGTTCCGATACGAACACCAGGCGGTCGAGGGCGCGGTAGAGGGGCAACTGCGAGGACTTTCCGGGTTTTACCAGATGCCGGGTGCAGACAACCCGCACTTCGCGCTGACCCTGGCAGAGCCGTCGTACTTTCATCGCCAAGGCAGCGTCTCTGAAATTATGTACATGGATGTTCACGCAGCCCTTTCCGGGAAAGCGCCGCACCATGCGCGACAGATGCACCGGCGAGAATATGTCCAGAACTCCGCCCAGACGCATGGTGGCAGGCTCGAAGCCGGCCTGCCGGAGCGGTTCGGTCACTGCCGGACGCTTGCGGCAGGCAACGGCCACACAGTGGCCTTCCGATTTCAGAGCGGTGCAGAGGTCGAGGGCGTAGCGTTCGCCTCCGCCCCAGACATTGTTTGATATTATATGCAGTATGTTCATTTGCGGTATGCTTCCATTGTGGTTCGGAACCGGCGCGAGGCGATTATGCGTCCTGCCTTTCCGTCGAGCCATGCGCCCTGACGAATCAGACAGTAGAGGTAGCGGTAAAGGGCAAGTAGGGTAGGGGAGAGGGTGCGCCGTCCGCGGGCGGCGTTCACGCGGGCCATCATTTCGGCGCGGCGCTGTTCCTTTCGGTCGAATTCCGCTACTGTGGCGCAGCGGTAGTGGTGTATCTCGCCTTCGAGCGGATGTACGATGCGGGAGTCGGAGTAGGTTACGCCCTCGTCGAGGTCGAGCAGGTTCCAGTGGGCGTAGCGTTTGTTGAACAGGCGCACCTCCATCAGCGGCGACCACCCGCTGTGCTTCATCGCTTTGCCGCAGAAGTAGCTTACAACCCTGAGTGAGTAGATTTTATGCGGATAGCCCTCGGCTTTGACTCGGAGTATCGACTGCCGGGCTTCTTCTGATAGCTCTTCATCGGCATCCACACTCAGTATATAGCTGTAGGCTGCCAGTCCGACTGCATATTGGCGTTGCGAGCCGAATCCCTGAAATTCCCTCTGCGTAATCTTGCAACCGTAGCGGCGGCAGATGTCCACTGTGGCATCGGTCGAGTAGGAGTCTACTACTATTATTTCATCGGCGACACCCGCGAGTGATTTCAGACAGCGCTCTATGGTGTCGGCAGCATTCTTGGTGATGATTGTAGCTGATATTCTGTCCATGTTGCAAATTTAGTCAATTTTTGCCTACCTGCCAAGTTCTGTATCTTGCGACCGCCGCTTCCGGCTGTATCTGATTAACGATTTTTTACAATTATTCCGCACGCGTGGCGGTGTTTGTGGCGAATATTCAATTCTCAGCGGCTTAAATTGGTGGTTTTTATTGATTAATACTTTGTGACATAGGGTTATAGGCTTTGAATTTAACTTTTTGGCAGAAGAAGCGGAAAAATCTGCGGCGGCGGGTATTGCCCATGCCGGCGGCCTGAAAAACTTTCTTTTGCGCAAATTGAATTATTTCACTATCTTTGCGTTTCTGTTTTTACCAATTGCTTATGGATTTTCAATGGATGACTGACGGGGTTGAATTCCCCGACATCGACTGTGCAAAGGTCGAAAACTGGATTGCTGAGGTTGTCCGGAGGCACGACCGCATACTCGGACCTCTCTCTTATATTTTCTGCAACGACGCGAAGATTCTTGAGGTGAACCGGAAGTTTCTTCAGCACGACTACTATACCGATATCATAACTTTCGATTATACCCGCGGGCGACGCATCAGCGGCGACCTCTTTATTTCGCTCGATACCGTTCGCTCAAATGCCGAACTCGTAGGCAGCAGCTACCAGACCGAACTGCATCGCGTAATTATTCATGGCGTGCTTCATCTCTGTGGCATCAACGACAAGGGTCCGGGTGAACGCGAAATTATGGAAGCAAATGAAAATCAAGCACTTGAAATTCTCGATATATGAAGTTCAACTATGATGTGATTGTGGTAGGTGCCGGTCATGCCGGCTGTGAGGCCGCAGCGGCGTCGGCTCGTCTTGGGGCCGAAACGCTGCTTATAACCATGGACCTGAACAAAATCGCGCAGATGAGCTGCAACCCTGCCGTCGGCGGAATCGCCAAGGGACAGATTGTCCGCGAAATCGATGCGCTCGGAGGTCTGATGGGTATTGTCACCGACCGTACTGCTATTCAATTCCGCATGCTTAACCGCTCAAAAGGACCCGCAATGTGGAGTCCGCGCGCGCAGTCCGACCGCAATAAGTTCTCCGCTCTCTGGCGACATTTTCTTGAAAATATGCCCGGCCTGCAACTCTGGCAGGACTCTGTCACAGAACTGCTGATTGATGAAGACGGTCGCCTCTCGGGTGTCCGTACCATGCAGGGCGCCGAATTCAAGGCTCCGTCCGTGGTGCTTACAAACGGCACTTTCCTCGATGGCCTCATGCACGTAGGGCGGGTGAAAATGGCCGGCGGACGTATCGGCGAACCGGCCAGCTATGGTCTTACAGAGCAGTTGCGCCGCCTTGGCTTTACTGTCGGACGTATGAAGACCGGTACGCCTGTGCGCATCGATGGCCGCAGCGTAAAGTGGGAGCTGACCACCGTGCAGGAAGGCGACTGCGACTTTCATCATTTCAGCTATCTGCCCGAGGTAAGACGCGAGCTTCGTCAGCTCCCGTGTCATATCGTGTACACCAACGAGCGCACACACGAAATCCTTCGTGAAGGCCTGCCTGACTCGCCGCTCTACAACGGCCAGATTCAGAGTATCGGCCCACGCTATTGTCCCAGTATCGAAACCAAGATAGTCACTTTCGCCGACAAAACCCAGCACCAGCTCTTCCTCGAACCCGAAGGTGAGGATACTCAGGAATACTACCTCAACGGCTTCAGCAGCTCTCTGCCTATGAATATCCAGATAGAGGCTCTGGAGTCTATTCCGGCCTTCAGCGAAGTGCAGATTTATCGCCCCGGTTATGCCATTGAATACGACTATTTCGACCCGACCCAGCTGTTGCATACCCTCGAGACCCGACTTATGCCCGGACTCTTCTTCGCAGGTCAGATATGTGGCACAACAGGCTATGAGGAGGCCGCAGGCCAGGGTCTGATGGCGGGCACCAACGCGGCCTTGAAGGCGCTCGGCAAGCAGCCCTTCACCCTTGGTCGCGACCAGGCCTATATCGGTGTGCTTATCGATGACCTTGTCACCAAAGGCGTCGACGAACCATACCGTATGTTTACTTCGCGGGCCGAATATCGCATACTCCTCCGTCAGGACGATGCCGACATGCGCCTGACTCCGCTGGCCTATGGCATAGGACTCGCCGATGAACACCGCTATGCGCTTGTCGAGGATAAACGGCGTCTCCGCGATGCCCTCATCGAATATTGCCGCCGAACCACAGTAACCCCTCGCGAGGTCGACCCGCTGCTCGAAAGGGTAGGGTCGAGCCTGCTTTCGCAGTCGCTCCGACTTCACGACCTGGTGCTCCGTCCGCAACTCAGCCTGCAGCTCCTTGCCGAAGAACTTCCCGCACTGCGAAGCCGAATCGAAGCCTTGCCCGACGACCGCCGTGAAGAGATTGTCGAGGCTGCGGAAATACTCATGAAGTATAGCGGCTATATCGAACGCGAGCAGGCTATCGCCGACAAACTCCGGCGCCTCGAGGATGTGCGTATCCCCGCCGCCTTCGACTTCATGTCTATATCCGGACTCAGCACCGAAGCACGGCAAAAACTCGATCGAATTCGCCCCGGCACCATCGGACAGGCATCGCGAATCCCCGGCATATCGCCCAGCGATGTCAATATCCTCCTCGTGCTTATGCGTAGATGAATAAATGTTCCACGTGAAACAATATATAATTCAAAATACATAAAATCAAATATTTATGGAGTACATCAAATCTAAAATCCGCGACGTGCAGGATTTCCCCTCCAAGGGTGTTCTCTTCCGCGACCTCACAACTGCGTTCAAGGACCCCCGTGCGCTTCACATCATCGGCTGGGATCTTTCTCAGCTTTACCGCGACAAAGGTGTCACCAAGGTGGTGGGCATCGAGAGTCGTGGTTTTATAGCCGGTTCTATTCTTGCGTTTGAACTTGGTGCAGGTTTTGTGCCTTGTCGCAAGCCCGGCAAGCTGCCTGCCGACACCATCCGTGAGGAATATGCCAAGGAATATGGCACCGATGTAATCGAGATTCACCGCGATGCCATCACACCTGACGACGTGGTTGTGATCCACGACGATGTTCTTGCCACTGGCGGCACCATGGCTGCTGCATACAAGCTCGTGAAGAGCCTCAATCCTAAAAAGATTTATGTAAACTTCATTGTAGAGCTTTCAGCCCTCGGCGGTCGCGCGAACCTTCCCGAAGACGCCGACGTTACATCTCTGATCACTTACTGATCCCGCTAAAGCCGGCCCGGAGGCTGGCTAAGGGCTTTAAGGTCTTTAAAGTCTCTAAGGTCTCTAAGGTCTTTAAGGTTTTTA
>CAMWUD010000155.1 GCA_947177365.1 uncultured Porphyromonadaceae bacterium
GCTTATGCCATGGTCGTTGGCCCATTGCGCCCAGCTTTCCACAGGTCCGCTGACTTTTACAATGTCATATTCGACTGGCATATACAGCTGGTCTCCGTTCAGCCTGAAGCCAAAGGCTGCCGGATTTTCCATTATTGCCTTTGTAGCCATCAGACGGAACACATATCTCGAAGTCTCCTCATTAAGGAAAAGATCGAAGGCTGAATTTTCCATCTGTGCGGCCAGTTCATTTGTTATCCGGGCCGGTCCTGCATTATATGCCGCCATGGCCGAAGCCCAGTCGCCGTATTGATTCTTATACTTTTTCAGATAGCGGCATGCGGCAGCGGTGGCTTTTTCTATATTGTAGCGCTCATCCACTTCATCGCTCACTTCGAGACCGTACTGTTTGGCGGTCGCAGGCATGAACTGCCACATTCCGCCTGCCTTTGCCGGCGAAAGAGCCCGCGGGTTGAGGGAGCTTTCCACACAGGCAAGGTAAATTATGTCGTCGGGCATTCCATTGGCTTTCAGTATTGGAGCAATCACAGGGAAGTACTTGTTGGCTCGTTTCAGCATCAGCAATGTGGCTCCATGTGTATATGTCATCGAAGTCAGTTCCCTGTCGAAGCGTTCGTACATATCGGTTCGGTCAAGGTCTATTTTGTCGCCGCATAACGTATATGACTTGGGAATGCGGGGGTTGATTACTTCCGAAAATTCGTTGTTTCCTGACGGTATAGGTTCAGCCATAGTGCTGTCAGAAGTAGTGAGAAGGAAAGCTACGGACATTGCCGCAGCAGCGCCCACGACGCATATATATCTGGTCATTGTCTGATTCTTTATTGATTATTAAATAATTAACACCGGATTACACAGTGTATTATGCTCTGTAATCCGGTTCTGGACACTTCCTGTTCCGACCGCTGCTTATTGTTCGCTGTCCGACGAAGAAGAGCCCCCGTGATATCCGATAATGTTTATATCCCCGCTCAACTTATACTTTTTGCCATCCGAACCTTCGGCTCGGATTACATAGTAATACGTTCCTGCCGGAACATATTTTCCCCGGTATTTACCGTCCCATCCTACAGACGGATCAGTGGTGCTGAACAGCTCGGTACCCCATTTGTTGAAAATGTGGCAGTCGAAATCAATCAGAGATTTATAACTTACGCGCCATTCATCATTTACTCCCGGAGAAGTCGACGGAGTGAAGGCATTGGGGCAGCGCAGTGCCGATTCGCCTACAAACACCTCGTAAGTCTCTCCGATATACTCGCATGACCCCTCGGCGTTATTTGCTATAAAACGCACATAGCTGGTGCCTTGTTCACGGAATGTATGTTGAATCTCAAGTTCATTATAGCTCAGGTCTACTATTCCGAATTCAGGATCAGACGAAATCTGCCATTCACGGAATACTGCGGCATCGCTTACAGTGGCAGTGAATGTGATTTCGCATGGAGCACTGCCGCCAAGCTGTGAGCCTGAGTCTTTTTGTTCGTTAGGGACATCGCGTTCTGTCTGTTCGGCACTTGTTTCGGCTGAAACAGTTTTGGTCTGAAACATGTCTGAAACAGCATGCTGCTCACGTTTCCATGTTCTCAGAAAGCGGTCGCCGCTAATCCTGAAATCTGTATCGCATAAAGGCGCTTCAACTGATATTACGGGCTGAAGGCTGGGAACACTGACAACAGTAGCCGCCGGCTGATATGCCGCAGTATTCTCGTCATAGCGCAATGTCGTGTATTCGATTTCTATCTCACGGCTCAGTTCTTCCGGACGACCGTTTATGGTATAATATACAATACGGTCACCTTGCCCTTCGGGTTTTAATTGTGTGCGGTCGCATTCCTGGCTTTCATCAAATCCGACACTGTGGATTTCAAATGGATGATTGGCATAATTGACAATCCAGACATACTGGCTGATTCCACCGGAGGTGGCAACCAGACCGATGTCCTCGGGACCCAGAGTTACAATCCATTCATCGCCTTCGTGCCGGACATCCGTGATTTCTTCGGCATAAGCAGCGCCAAGGTTGCTGAAACGCTGCCATATCACAGGCGAGCCGGAGCGAAAGCTGACTTCTGCGCCTTCGGAAGAAGGCAATACATACACAGCGGAAAGCCCTGTACCTGACTGCACGTCAATCTTTATGGCTTCAGGAGCTGAAACCATAAACTGAGCTGCACCGGACAGCGGGCAGAGTGTTATTATGATAGAGAATAAGCCGTAGTTAATCTTCATCAGAATTTCATTTCGTCAAAGCCGGCACTGTCGAGATCTTCAAGATCGTACTGGTCATCGGCGAAAGCGTCATCATCGTCAAAATCGTCTACAGCAATCACAGCCGCATTAGCCGCTGCCTTGGCATCGGTCTTCGCGTCCAGTTCGTCCAGATCCATATCCAGTGTCTGCGCCGGAGCCTGGCCTAACGAAAGTGAGCATACCGGATCCTTCAGGCTGCGGCCGGGAATATATTCGGCCATTTCCATGAAGAACGCGCGTTCGGTAAGATAGTCGAATACGAACAGCAGCTTCTGACCTTCGTCTTCTATGAGGTCTTCAAGGACAGTGTCATCCATAAGCCAGATATCTTCGGAAGAATCCGCTCCCATGTCCTCGAGAGTTATTTCCTTCTCCTTTTCCCAATTGTCATCGCATATGAAAAAAGAGCACAGCTGATTCTTGTCATAGCCTGTTGAGTCGCATATAGCATTCTTGAGATCCTGGAATGTAGCGCTGGCATCAATAGTGATTTCGCGTTTGAAATTATTGACCTCGTCGGATAATAGTCTGAATTTGTATACCATAGTGATTATGTACGTTTGAGTCTGAAAGAGGAGATTCCGTTATGTTTCGGAAAACTATGCGAAATTAATAAAACTAACACAATATATCCAAGAAATTTTTGAAAAAAATTGTAATTAAATCATCTCTCTATATTGTGGGCGCGATCTAGTGAGTCAAGCATCCTGAAATCGTTTTCACGCAAACCGCTCCGCTCAAGAGGCACTCCTTCGTTATAGTCATTAAGATAGCGTCGTTGCGGTTCGCTGTATGCCCAGCTGCAGAGAGATTGCTCACAGCGGTGGCCATCGGCTGAGATTCCGGCCATATCAAGGATAGTATCAAACACGGATGCCGTCGAAGATACCGCTTTCGACTGATTTGATACAGCTGCGGCATACTTGGCCGGATACGCGCCGCAAAACTCCGGCGACATCCATATTACCAGCGGCACATGCAGTTGCCAGTATGTGGGTGTGGGAGATGCGTGCAGAAACCTTTTGCGCGAGTCGTCGAATATATCTTCTCCATGATCCGAAGTATAGACCAGGGCAGACCGCAAGTGGCGTTCATCAAGAATTGATATTATACTGTCTATAAGCTCATCGGTATACCTTATGGTGTTATCATAAGCGTTTATCAAATCCATGCGGTTTTTGGCTGATGCATCGGTGGCGCCGTCAGGTGTAAAATATCTGTGGTCTTTTGTATAACGTTCATGATAGCAATAGTGAGAGCCATACGTATGGAGAGTTATGAATATACTTCCGGCCGGTTCGCTATCCAGACACTCGGCAAGTTCCGACAGCAGATCCTGGTCGTGCCGGACCGAATTGCCGCTGCATATGCGGCGATGTGTCTTGGCCTGGGCCGCGTAGAAATCTATATAGGATCGGTTTTCAAGCTGATTGGCAAGAAATACGGTGTTGATTCCCGCTTCATTGAATGCCTCGAACACACTCTTCACTTTGTATACCGAATCCCCGAAACTGGAAGCCGTAAGTCCGGACAGCAGCATTGGTACGGATTTGTGGGTGGTATTGCTTTCCGACAATGTCCTTGGATACCGGAGCAAACCGGCTCTGCGCGACAGACGCGGAGTGGTCTCCCTGTCATATCCGAACAACTGCCAGTTGTCGGCCCGCGATGTCTCCCCTATTACCAATACGTAGACTTCCGGAACGGAATCCTGGTTTATACACGAGGCATGAAATTTGAAATCATCCGATGTTTCAGCATATCCTTCGGACTGCCTGACACGTCTGAATGCTTCCGTCAGATTGCACATCACATTAAGCGGGAAAATCTCGCGGGTCGCATCATATCCGCTTACAGTACAGTTTGCACATATGGCAATCAGCGTTCCTGCCGCCGACAGCAAGATTCCGGACACAACAGCAGGACGCCTCCTTTCGGGCGGAATTTCTCTTCGCCTACACGTGAGATATGCCCCCAGCACGACAGATGGAAGATACAGCACTACGACTGAAATTATTGCCACTGACAGATTTCCAAGAAGCTCGGTAGCCTCGCTGACGTTGGTCGTGGCAATGTTCATAAACATGTCGATGGCAATGATGGACTCGCCATACAGATATAACAGAACAATCTGAAACGAACAGAAAAAAGCAATCGGCAGCGAAATCAGAGCAGCCAGACCTGCTCGCCTGCATAGTCCTGCCAGAAGCAGATATACGCCAAGCGGCAACAATATGCCGGCCATTTTTGAAAGCGGGGAATACGTTTCTGTGAAGGCAAGCCATATATTGGGTATGATCAGCAGAAACGGGAAAATCCACATCAATGCGACCGGAGTTGACAGATGTCTCCTAAAATGCTTCATTTATTGAAAATATAAATCCTTTGCAATGACGCCCGAATCCGAGGTCAAGCCTCACATTCATGCGTTGTTTAAACTCCCAGCGGTAACCGATGCCATAATTCGGCAGGACTTTCCGCCACCGCATTGACTCGAACCTGTCAAATACAGTTCCGGCACCTATCCATGCTACAACGCCATTACGACGCCATATATGTTGTCTCAGTTCAACACAGGCTGTGATTGCGCATTTGTCGCGGAAACGTCCTTCATAATAGCCTCGCATATCATCACTGCCGCCAAAAGTCGACAAGAGTCCCCACGGTGTGTTGCCATATGTCAGGCGCGTGTGGAAATCCCCTGCAAGTACCGCTCCTTTCCACACCTGCTTGTATGCGCTGAATGAAAGTTCTGTCATGGAAAAAGCGTTGCGGTTAAGCAGAAAGCGGGGGTTGAACTGCTGGTTGAGACGTAGATAAACTCCCCTGTAGGCACTGTTCAGGTCATCTCTGGTGTCATACACGAGCGTAAAACCTACACCAAGATTGAACGTACGTTTGTCTTCACCTTCCCATAGCCAAGGTTTGCCGAATTTCCGGCCATTGACATATTCAAAATCCATTCTCGGGCCAAGATACAGTCCGTCGGCAAGGCGCCAGCTGAAATCCGCCACAGCACTTGAGGCGAGGTATTTGTAATTCGACTCATTGGCATCGTCAATATTCAGATCATATCCGATTCCCCAGAATTTGGATTTTACTGACGAGAAGTTCACGTCATAATGCAGCCTGCGGTCACCTTTGAAAATATTGGTACCTTCCAATCCAAGCTGAAAAAACATGCTTGTAGTCGCCTTGAGATATAACGACACACTGGATTTAGGCAATACGCTGTCTGCTCCATGGCATCGGTATTGGCCTGCCGCAACTATTCCTATGCCGAATTTTGTATCCGACGAATAATACGGTCCGCCAATAAAACTCAAGTCAAACGCTTTGTCCGGATGAGGCTTGTTGCTGTCATTGAAATAATCAATTACTTTTTGTATGATATTCCTCTTTACTACGGAATCAGCGGAGGTACCCTCGTCCAAAGCACGTGTGTCCGGCACTTGTCCGACAGCCATGCGGACAAGCGTAAGGCAAAATAATATGGAAACCAGGTGTTTCATAATGTGGTGATTGAACATTGCGATAATGAACCTTATCATTCTAACAATCCAGTTTATCGCTGTGTTCTAGAGCCGGTTCGACAATAAATGTTAACGTCAGGGTTGCATATTTTTTCGCAGAT
>CAMWUD010000156.1 GCA_947177365.1 uncultured Porphyromonadaceae bacterium
TGCTCATTATCAATGTAGGGACGCACCCCGGTGCGTCCGCAGCAACAAGATTTGGTACAGCCGGCGGGCGGACGCACCGGTGGTGCGTCCCTACAAGACGATATTTGCCAGCGATTTAACATAGCTGAATAGTTACTAAAACTTTCTCATTCATGATAAGACGGCGTCTCTGTGAGGAGGCGCCGTTTTTTTTTCGGATATCCCGGAGTGGAGACATCCTTGCCTCCAGAATTAGAGCCGGCTCAACAAAAAAAATGGCGTTTGTAACAGAAAAATACACGTGTTGTAACAATCGTGTAACAGAATACACTGATTTTATGTTGCTTATTTTCAACTACTTAAAACATCAAAATCCATTTTTTCTCTGATTTAACACGCTTTAACACAAAAATACTTGCATTTGTCAAAAATGTCGTAACTTTGCATCGTCAACGTTAAACAACACGACAGTCAAACAAGCAAAAACAACAAACAAACAAATCTAAAAATCACAATCATGGGAACTGCTAAATTTCAATCCAACCTCATGGCTCTCCAAGCCAACATGCTCAACTTCGCGTACATGCTCACATCTAACCGCGACGACGCATACGACCTCCTTCAGGACACAACCCTGAAAGCCCTCGACAACGAAGACAAGTTCGCAGAAGGAACAAACTTCAAAGGATGGGTGTTCACCATCATGCGAAATATCTTCATCAACAACTACCGCCGCGGTGCACGCCAGGCCACTGTGGTCGACACCACCGAAAACCTCTACCTGCTCAACATCGCGCAGGACTCAGGCATGGAGACTCCCGACGGCTCCTACAGCGTAAACGAAATCTCAGACTCCATCAACCAGCTCCCCGAAGAATTCCGCATCCCCTTCTCGATGCACGTGGCCGGCTACAAATACAACGAAATCGCCGAACACATGCAGCTGCCCCTCGGCACAGTGAAGAGCCGCATCTTCTTCGCCCGCAAAAAACTGCAGGAGCGTTTCGCCGACTACCGCTAATCTCCCCACTGTTGTAAGCTTGAACAATATAGCGCACGGTAGCCACAGCAGGCGTCGCCGTTGCGAAAAAGCTCTCTGATCTATTGATTTATAGTTGCTTTACTCACACATTTTTAGTTCCCGTAGCCGCACCCTACTTGAAAGGGCGCGGCTTTTTTATCATCATCACCCCGTAAAACTGAACCCCTCGGTTTGGTGGTTTGTTAAAATTATCGTAACTTCGCTCTTCCAAAATCCTGACAATGAAAAAATTCATATACCTGCTGCTCTGTCTCGCCGCCACAAGCGCGGTCCAGGCCAAAAACGACTCCAAAAACGATATATCCCGCAACCTGCGGATTTTCAACTCTGTCTACAAAGAGCTGGTAGCAAACTACGTCGACACCATCGATGCCAAAAAATCGCTCGCCACCGCCATAAACTCAATGCTCGGCGAAATCGACCCCTATACCGAGTACTACCCCGCCGACATGCAGGACGAACTGCTCTCGCTGTCGACCGGTAACTACGCCGGCGTCGGAAGCTACCTGCAGAAACGCCCCCAAGGCATTGTTTTCTCTCAGCCACGCTGGGACTCCCCCTCGCGCAACGCCGGCATACGCCACGGCGACATAATCTTGGCTGTCGACGACCTCCAGGTGACCGATGAGACTCCAATCGACGAAGTCAGCCGCAGACTCCGCGGACAGGCCGGAACCAAGGTCAACGTAAAGATACAGCGCCCCTACGAGACCGACTCAATAATGGACTTTGAAATCACCCGCCGCCAGATCGATGTCGACCCCCTGCCCTATTACGGCATACTGCGCGACGGCATCGGATATATCGGACTGACCACATTCAACGCCAACAGCGCCGACGCCGTGAAAGACGCCATAGCCGACATGAAGGCCAACGGCGGTCTCAAAGCCCTTGTGCTCGACCTGCGCGGCAACGGCGGCGGACTGCTCGAAAGCGCCGTCAGCATCGTGGGCAACTTCGTGCCCAAAGGCACGGAAGTGGTGACCACCCGCTACAAGGAGCCCGGCAACTACAAGACCTACCGCACCACCCGCAAACCCATCGACACCCAGCTGCCCATAGCTGTGCTCACCGAAGGCGGCCCCGCCTCGGCCTCGGAGAGTGTGGCGGGCGCCCTCCAGGATCTCGACCGCGCAGGGGTGGTAGGCAGCCGCAGCTATGGCAAGGGACTGGTGCAGAACACCCGCCCCATACCCTACGACGGCCTGCTGAAAGTGACTGTAGCCCGCTACTACATACCCTCCGGACGACTGATACAGGCCATTGACTACAGCCACCGCGACAGTCTCGGAAACGTTACCCGCATACCCGACTCGCTCACCAACGTATACTACACCGCCGCTGGACGCCCTGTGCGCGACGGCGGAGGGATCACCCCCGATGTGACTGTAAAACAGCAGGAAAGCAACCGCCTGCTTTACAACATCGTGCGCGACTTCTGGGCTTATGACTTCGCCACCCGCTACGCCGCCCGGCACAAGGGCGAGGAGTTCAGTCCCGACAGCTTCGAGGTCGACGACTCTATTTTCGCCGAATTCAAAGCATTTATCGACCCCGACAAATTCCAGTACGACCACTACTGCGAGACCGGAATAAAATACCTCCGTGAGGCGGCCGAAAACGAAGGCTACATGACCGACGAGGTCCGCCAGCGCTTCGACGAGCTCGAAAAGCTCCTCCACCATGACCTCAATCACGACCTGGACCACAACAGCAAGGAAATAAAAGAACTGATCGACTATGAACTGTCCGACCGCTTCTTCTCCGAGTCCGACCAGGTACGTCGCAGCCTGCGCCATGACGATGATGTGGACGAGGCCATTGCCATACTCATATCGCCGGAGCGCTATCAGATGCTCCTGACACCCCGAAAAGACAACAGCAAATGAACGCCCTCGACGCAACCGAACTTCTGAAGCGCTTTCTGACCCCCGAACGGCAGAAAGCGCTTGCTTCGCTTGTAAAGCAGCCCGCCGGCAAAGTCTACGGAGCCGCCGGCTCGTCGGCAGCCTTGCTGCTGGCTTCACTGCCCCACGGCAAAGCTCCCCTGATAGTCATTGCCGACAGTCTTGACGACGCCGGATACCTCTACCACGACCTCTGCCGCCTGCTGGGCGAAGACGCCGTGGCGATGCTCCCCAGCGGCTACCGCCGCGACATAAAATACGGTCAGGCCGACGCTCCGTCGCAGATCCTGCGCACCGAAACCCTGCGCCGCATTGCCATGGAACCGGCGCTGAAAGCAGTGGTCACCTACCCCGAGGCCCTGGCCGAACGGGTGGCCGAAAGGCAGACCCTCGACTCCCATACTCTCGCCATAGTCCGGGGAAAGAGCTACGACCTGACCGAACTGCAGAAATGGCTCCGGCAGGAAGGTTTCACCGAAACCGACTATGTGTACGAACCCGGTCAATGGGCATCGCGCGGCTCCATACTCGATATTTTCGGCTTTGCCGACGAATGGCCGGTGCGCATCGACTTCTTCGGCGACGAAGCCGACAGCATACGCTCCTTCGATGTGGAGACCCAGCTGTCGAGACAGAAACTCGAGCGCTACGACATAGTGGCCGACATGGCGCGGATGGCAAACAGCGGCGCGCCTCTGCTCGAATACATAGCTCCCGACAGCATCATAGCCCTGCGCGACCGCACATATACCCTCGAACGCATACGTGCCGTCTGTGCGGAGGAATTCTCCGGAAGCGCCTCGCTCACCGGCGAAGGCGATGCCTCAGCCATGGACCAGCTCATAGACCCTGAGGAATTTGCCACACTGCTCGACAGCTTCCATCGGATTGAATTCCGCTCCGCCCGGAGTGGAGGCATCCCTGCCTCCACAGATCAGGCGAATGACGCCGAATGTTCTCAAAATCGGAGTGGAGGCATCCCTGCCTCCACAAATCAGGCGAATACAGAGGAATGTGGAGGCAAGGATGCCTCCACTCCGGGCTCCACTCCGGGCTTTGACCTGGACTGCTCGCCCCAGGGCATATACCACAAGAACTTCGACATGATTTCGGAGTCGTTCCGCAAATTCATGGCCGACGGATACTCCATAGAGATTCTTTCCGACAACCCTGCCCAGTTCGACCGCCTGCGCTCGATTTTTGAAGACCGTGGCGACAACATAGTGTTCACGCCCGTAGAGACCACCCTGCACGAAGGCTTTGTCGACCATCCCACACGCCGCTGCGTATTCACCGACCATCAGATTTTCGACCGCTTCCACAAATACACCCTCCGAAGCGACCGCGCCCGTTCGGGCAAGGTGGCGCTGTCGCTCAAGGAACTCGGCCAGATCGAACCCGGCGACTATATAGTGCACATCGACCATGGCGTGGGCAAATTCGCCGGACTGTTGCGCACCGAAGTCGGAGGCCGCACCCAGGAGATGATCAAACTCGTGTATCAGAACAACGACATAGTCTTCGTGAGCATACACGCCCTGCACAAGCTGTCGAAATACCGGGGCAAGGAAGGTGTGCCGCCGAAAATCAACCGCATCGGCTCCGGAGCATGGCAGAAAGTCAAGGAGCGCACCAAGAGCAAGCTCAAGGACATAGCCCGCGACCTCATACGCCTCTATGCCGCACGCAAGGAAGAGAAGGGCTTCGCATTCTCGCCCGACAGCTATCTGCAGCACGAACTGGAGGCTTCATTCATCTACGAGGACACCCCCGACCAGCTCACAGCCACACAGGCCGTGAAGGCCGACATGGAGAGCGAGCGCCCCATGGATCGTCTGATTTGCGGCGATGTAGGTTTCGGCAAGACCGAAATCGCTGTCCGCGCGGCTTTCAAGGCCGCCACCGACGGCAAGCAGGTGGCGGTGCTCGTGCCCACGACCGTGCTGGCCTACCAGCACTTCCAGACCTTCAGCCAGCGACTGAAAGACTTTCCGGTGAGGGTCGACTATCTGTCGCGTGCACGCAGTCCGAAACAGACCAAAGAGATACTGGCCGACCTGGCCGAAGGAAAAATAGACATCATCATAGGCACCCACAAACTGATAGGCAAATCTGTGAAATTCAAAGACCTCGGACTGCTGGTGGTGGACGAGGAACAGAAATTCGGCGTGGCTGTCAAGGAAAAGCTCAAACAGCTCAAAGTCAACATCGACACTCTGACCATGAGCGCCACCCCGATACCGCGCACCCTGCAGTTCTCGCTGATGGGAGCGCGCGACCTGTCGTCGATCAACACTCCGCCCGCCAACCGCTATCCCATCATCACCTCGGTAGACTCGCTCAGCGACGACATTGTGTCGGAAGCCGTAAACTTCGAGCTTTCGCGCGGAGGCCAGGTGTTCTTCATCAACAACCGTATCGAAGGACTCTACGACCTGGAGGCGATGCTCCGACGTCTTGTGCCCGATGCCCGCGTGGCCGTGGCGCACGGCCAGATGCCGCCCGAAAAACTTGAGAAGACCATAGTGGAATTCGCCGCCCACGACTACGACATACTGCTGTCGACCACCATAGTGGAGAGCGGTGTCGACATGCCCAACGTCAACACCATCATAGTGAACAACGCACAGAACTTCGGTCTGAGCGAACTGCATCAGTTGCGCGGACGCGTAGGCCGCAGCAACCGCAAGGCTTTCTGCTATCTGATGGTGCCGGCGCACGTGCCGCTCACTCCGATAGCCAACCGGCGCCTCCCGGCCATAGAGAGCTTCTCCTCCCTCGGCAGCGGCATACACATAGCCATGCAGGACCTCGACA
>CAMWUD010000157.1 GCA_947177365.1 uncultured Porphyromonadaceae bacterium
GGTATCGACCGGATTCAGCTTGCTGCCGGCCTGCCAGAAAGCGCCGCCCGACTCGTTGCCATACCAGCACTCTCCCACGATATTGAAGTTGGGATACTCCCGCAGGACATCTGCGGCCCAGCCGGCCATGGCACGCATATCGGCGTAAGGATAGGTGTCCATGCGTATTCCGTCGATGCCCGTCGACTCGATCCACCAGATAGAATTCTGTGTGAGATATTTCATCAGATGCGGATTGCGCTGGTTGAGGTCTGGCATCGAGGGCACGAACCAGCCGTTGACGGTGTGGTCGAGGTCGTAATCGCTTACATAGGGGTCGTGCAGGGTTGTGAGACGGTAATTCGTCATCACATCTTTCTCGGGATGGTTGAACCAGTCGTGCGACGGTGCGTCTTTCATCCACGGATGGTTCGAGCCGGAATGGTTGAATATCATGTCCATCACCACTTTGAGGCCACGGCTGTGGGCGTCTTTTATCAGGCGGGCGTATTCATCGTTGGTGCCGAACCGTGGGTCGATACGGTAGTAGTCGGTGGTGGCGTAGCCGTGATAGCTGCCCCCGGGCATGTCGTTCTCAAGCACCGGACACACCCATATGGCTGTGACGCCGAGCGAATCGATGTAGTCAAGGTGGTTGCGGATGCCGCGCATGTCGCCGCCATGACGCGAGTTCGGACGGCTGCGGTCGACTTCTGCGGGATATTCGAGACCGGAAATATCTTTCTGACTGTCATTGAGTCCCTTGGCGAAACGGTCGGGCATAAGCAGATACAGCACGTCGCCGGCATCGAAGCCGCCACGCGTCGAGGCCACCTCGGCCCGGGCCTTCAGCTCATACGGCTGCGATGATTTCTTGCCGTCAAGGCTGTAGCGCAGCTGCATGGTTCCGGGCCGGGCATCGGCTCCGATGACAAGATAGAGAAATTTATAGTTCGGGCTGTCGAGGCTTATCTGTTCGCACAGAGTCACTCCGGAATAGTCGACTGAAAAATCGGCGCGGGCGATATCCGGGCCTGTAAGCATTATCTGCAGAGTGTCGCAGGCCATGCCTGTCCACCAGTAAGGCGGCTCGACGTTGCTCACCACATTCGGTGCAGCCGAGGCGCCAAACGAGAAGGCGCCAGCTATGCCGAGCGCCATGGCTTTGATAAGTTTCATGCTTGGGTTGTTGTTGTTGTTGACAAGTATGTTGATATATTACTATGAGTTTTCTCTCATTACTTCATCTGAGCTGACGCAGGCAATGCCCATGGCTCGCATGTCGGCTATATTGGCCATGGCCACAGCCTCCGTGGCGGCGCTGCAGCAGTCGGTCACCACAGTCACAGGCCAGTCGCGCTCCAAAGCTCCCACGGCAGTGCTGCGCACACAGTTTGGATACTGGGTGCCGGCAATGTAGACGGCTGTGGTGCCGAGCCCGCGCAGAAGCACCTCAAGGTCGGTGGCATAGAAGGCGTCGAAACGCGTCTTCGCCACTATATAATCGCCGGAACACGGTCTGAGTCCGTCGATGATTTCGGCTCCTTCGCTTCCCTCGGCACAGAATTGCCCTCCGTCGGAAAAGAGATGGCGGCGGAATATCTCTGCATCCGATCCGCCCGGACGGTGACGACGCACCACATGGACTATATCCCAGCCCCGGCTACGTCCGTATTCGAGAAAGCGGGCTATGGCAGGCACCGTGGAGGCCGCTCCGGCTACATATGCGGGGGAATCCGGCAACACAAAATCGCGCTGCATGTCAATTACAAGTATCACATTGCGTTCCATGACACAAAGTTAGCTAAAAACCTCGGAATTCTGATAAAAATGCGTACCTTTGTGGTAAACTACAAAAATACCATGAAGAAATTATCAATACTTCTGTTTGCCGCTTCTGGTTTCGGCATGCTGTGCCACTCTCTGCCACCATGGCAAGACCCACAGGTCAACGCCATCAACCGTCTGCCTCAGCATACAGCTTTCTTCGCCTACGAAAATCCTGATGCCGCCTCTCGCGACAAACGCCTGTCGGACAATTTCCTGTCGCTTGAAGGCCCCTGGCAATTTCGCTTCACCGCCGACGCCGACAAGGCCCCGGATGACAAGTTCATGCAGCCCGGCTACGACAGCAGCGGCTGGGACTCGATGCCTGTACCGGGCATGTGGGAACTCAACGGCTACGGAACTCCGGTGTACGTCAATGTAGGCTATGCGTGGAAAGGGCAGAGCCGCAACACTCCGCCTCTGGTCCCGGACGAGAACAACCACACAGGCGACTACCGCCGCAGCGTCAGCATTCCCGCCGCATGGAAAGGACGCCGTGTGACAGCGCATTTCGGCTCGGCTACATCAAACATCGAACTGTGGGTCAACGGCCGCCACGTCGGATACGGCGAGGACAGCAAGCTGGCTCAGGAATTCGACATCACCGACTATGTGGTGCCCGGCAAGGATGCTCTGATTGCTCTGCGCATACATCGCTGGTGCGACGGCACTTACCTTGAAGACCAGGACTTTCTGCGCCTAAGCGGACTTGCCCGTGAGGTCTATCTCTACTCCACTCCCGCCGACCACATACGCGACATCCGCATAGACGCCGGACTTGACAACAGCTACACCAACGGACGGCTCAATATCGATGCCGACATAGAGGGCGAAGGCGACCTGAGCTTTGTGCTGACCGATGCCAATGGCCGCGAAGTAGTCAAAACCGGGCCGATAAACGCAAGCGGACATATCGCCTACAGCCTTGACATAGCGAAACCGCTCAGATGGTCGGCAGAGACCCCTCATCTGTATCGCCTGACCGCCACTCTGAGCCGCGACGGCAAGATTCTGGAAACAATCCCGCTGAACGTGGGTTTCCGCAGGGTAGAAATCAAAGACGGACAGCTGCTTGTCAACGGCCAGCCTGTGCTCATCAAAGGCGTCAACCGCCATGAGCTCGACCCGGACGGCGGATATGTGGTGAGCGAGGAGCGTATGATTCAGGACATCCGGCTCATGAAAGAACACAATATCAACGCAGTCCGCACCTGCCACTATCCCGACGATCCGCGCTGGTACGACCTCTGCGACCGCTACGGCATATATGTCACTGCCGAAGCCAATGTCGAAAGCCACGGCATGGGCTACGACGAGCATACCCTGGCCATCGACCCCGCATACGCCACAGCCCATCTGGAACGTAACCAGCGTCATGTGCAGCTCCTGCGCAACCACCCGTCCATAATCGTATGGTCGCTGGGAAACGAGGCCGGATACGGACCCAATTTCGAAGCCGCTTACAAATGGATCAAGGAGAACGACCCTTCACGGCCTGTACAGTATGAACGCGCCGGACTCAGGGGTATGACCGACATCTACTGCCCTATGTATCTCGACTACGATGCCTGCCGCCGCTATGCAGAAAACGCCGACAAGCCTCTGATTCAATGCGAATACGCTCACGCCATGGGCAATTCTCTCGGTGGCTTCCGAGAGTACTGGGACCTTATCCGCGAATATCCGGCCTATCAGGGCGGATATATCTGGGACTTCGTGGACCAGTCGCTGCACTGGACCAACGACCGCGGACAGAGCGTCTACGGCTACGACGGCGACTTTGCCGACTATGCCCGAGGCGACGGCAATTTCTGCGACAACGGTCTGATGAGCCCCGACCGCATCCCTAACCCGCATGCAGCCGAGGTCCGGCGCGTGCAACAGAATATCCACACAAGCCGCACTCCCGATGGCATAGCCATATATAATGAGAATTTCTTCCGTCCGCTTGATTATGTCGACATGCACTGGACTCTGCTGCGCAACGGCGAATACATACGCTGCGGCTCTGCCCCGCTGCCGCATGTAGCTCCTCAGAGCACAGTGTCCATGCCTCTTGACCTGGGGCTTACCGACAGCGTGGCCGAATGGCTGCTGAATGTCGAATACCGCCTGCGCGAGGCCGAAGCTCTGCTGCCTGCCGGATATGTAGTGGCCGCCGAACAGATTGCTCTGTCGGATCGCACCGACTTCACCCGGCAGCTCTCCCGAAGCAAGGCTCCAGCAATCGACCGTCATGACAACGACCTGAGCGTAAGCGGCGACAACTTCCGCATCAGCATCGACCCGGCCACCGGATTTGTCTGCGGCTACATGCTCGGCGGACGCGAACTGCTCGCCTCCGGCCAGCAGATACGGCCAAACTTCTGGCGCGCCGTCACCGACAACGACCATGGCGCCGGACTTGAAAAGCGATACGCCGTCTGGCGCGAACCCCGCCTTGAGCTCCTGTCGGTATCGACTTCGGACGCCGACGGCGTCGCCACTGTCACAAGCAGCTACTCTATGCCGGAACTGAACGCATCACTCACCCTCACCTACAGCATCGACGAAAAGGGCACAATGAGAATCGACCAGCAGTTCGATGCCGATGAAGACAGCTCGTTCCCGCCCATGCCACGTTTCGGCCTGCGCATACCTCTGGTTGAATGTCTTGACCGCCTCCACTATTATGGCCGCGGACCGGGTGAGAACTATTCCGACCGCCACGAGGCCGCCGACCTCGGTATATACAGCCAGACCGTTGCCGAACAGGCATATGCCTATATACGGCCGCAGGAAACCGGCACACGCGGCGACCTGCGCTGGTGGCGCGTCAGCGACAGCGACGGCATCGGCATCGAATTCACCTCGCCCGCCCCGTTCTCCGCCTCGGCGCTGCCATACAGACTTGAAGAACTCGACAACCGTCACCGGCACTTCCCCGAAGTGCCCGCAGCCGGCATCACCGAACTGTGTGTCGACGGCGCGCAGCAGGGACTCGGCTGCATCAACAGCTGGGGCGCCTTGCCGCTGCCCCGCTACAGCCTGCCCTATGCCGACCGGAACTTCACCGTCACCATCGCGCCGCTGGTGCGATAAGAAAATTATCGCAGATTTGGCCATGACAGCAAAAATAGCTATCTTTGTGCCCAAAATTATCACATCACCAATATGATTAACGCTCAAGACATCAAGAACGGCACCTGCATCCGCATGGACGGCCGCCTCTATTTCTGTGTGGAATTCCTCCACGTAAAGCCCGGAAAGGGCAACACCTTCATGCGCACAAAGCTCAAGGACGTCGTTGACGGCCGTGTGCTCGAGCGTCGCTTCAACATCGGCGAAAAGCTCGAAGACGTGCGTGTGGAACGTCGTCCCTACCAGTATCTCTACGCTGACGGCGGCGATGATATTTTCATGAACAACGAGACTTTCGAGCAGATTCCCATCAGCAAGGAACTCGTTACCGGCAGCGCTTTCATGAAGGAAGGCGACACCGTGGAAGTGGTAAGCGATGCTTCTACCGAAACTGTCCTCTACGCTGAAATGCCCGTCAAGACTGTTCTTGAAATCACTTATACCGAACCCGGCATCAAGGGTGACACCGCCACCAACACTCTCAAGCCCGCCACCGTCGAGACCGGTGCCGAGGTGCGTGTGCCCCTGTTCGTAAACACCGGCGACAAAATCGAAATCGATACTCGCGACGGCTCTTATCTCCGCCGCGTATAATCAATCGGTCGCATCCCATAAAAGGGTCCGGTTCCGCGAGGCGAAACCGGACCCTTTTAATTATTGGAGTCAGACAAGTCGGACTTGTCTGACCTGTCCGACCTGTCTGACTAGTCCGACCTGTCTGACCTGTCTGACCTGTCC
>CAMWUD010000158.1 GCA_947177365.1 uncultured Porphyromonadaceae bacterium
GGAGGAAGCCATGCCGCGACGTGAGTTTTTCGCGCCGCCCTTGACTGCGCCTTTTCCGCCTCCGCCGCCAAGGTATTTTTCCTCGTAGCTGAGGAAGTCGCCGCTCTTTATAGGCTCTTCAAGCACCGAGGTCTGGAATTCATCGGCGTCGCCGAGTACGGAGCAATTGATTTCCTTGAGGTTCTTGACCATATGCTCCACAATCAGACGTGTGCTGTAGCGCTGGGCCTCGTTGACCGCGTCGATGAGTTCCTCGCGGTTGTGCGCCGAACTTATGCCCACGCTGGAGCCGAGATTGGCGGGCTTCACTATTACCGGATAGCCGAGGTTCTTCTCAATCCGTCCGAGCAGTTCTTCGCGGCGGCTGTGCCACTGCTGGTCGGTGAACCATTCGTAGTCCACCACCGGGATGCCGTTGGCGCTGAGAATCTGCTTCATGGTGATTTTGTCCATGCCGTTTGCCGAAGCGAGAGTGTTGCATCCGGCGTAAGGCACTCCGCACTGCTCGAGAAAGCCCTCGAATGTGCCGTCTTCTCCGTTGGCGCCATGCAGCACCGGTATCACCACATCAATCCGGCGTACGACGTCGCTGCCGAACATAGGCTTGCGGACCTTGTACAGATTGGTATCGCCGTAAATCGGACGCATGTACACTTCCTCACAGTCCGACAGCAGCTGCTTCATGTCGCGGTAGTTCTTGACATCCAGCAGGGCGTCGCCGGTGTACCAGTGGCCTTGTTTGCTGATATATACAGGTACGACATCGAAACGGTCGCGGTTGATTGCATGCATGGCCTGGCTGGCCGATATTACTGATATTTCGTGTTCGGTGGAACGTCCGCCAAAGAACACGGCTACTGTAGTCTTCATTATTTGAACGTATCGGGTAAATCGTTTTCGTAAAGCACTGTATCGCCCGGGCGCAGCATAGGCTGGAGTTCGGCCTGCGCCTCGGCGAAACTGTCGACAAGGCGTACGCGTTCCTCGGGCATGCCGCTGCGGCGGAGACCCTCCACGATGGCATCGCGGTTGTATTGTCCGACAATTATGGCTATGTCGGCGTTGCGGGCTATGGCATCGCCGAGCTGTGCGTTGAGTTCGAATGTCTGCTCTCCGAGTTCTATCATGCCGGGAGTCACCACAATGCCGCGTCCGGGCATCTTTCCGAGTACTTCCAGAGCCATTGTCGAGCCCACAGGATTTGAATTGAAGGCATCGTCAAGGATAGTCACTCCGCCGGGCGTGTGCTTGACACTCAGACGGTGTTCTACCTGCTCTATCTGCTCGACGGCGTATGCGATTTTGCTGTCGGGCACTCCGAGATGACGGGCCACAGCCACCGCAGCCAGCAGATTACTTATGTTGCACTCGCCGAGCAGGCGTGTATGCAGCCGCAGGTCGGGGAGCTCGCCCCTGAGGTCGCGGACTGTGAAGGCGCTTCCGTGCCGGTCGTATTCAATGTCGGCTGCAGTGAAGCGCACGCCGGTGGTGTCCTGTATGCCGTAGCGCTCGCAGGCCACATTGTCGACTTTCCGCTTTGCGGCGGGTTTGAAATCGTTGTTCACCACAGCCAGACCGTCGGCCGGGAGAGCGTCGACAAGCTCGAATTTCGTCCGGCATACGTTTTCGATGGAGCCGAACGACTCAAGATGCTGCGGTCCTACGGCGGTTACCACACCCACATGCGGATGCACAAGGTCGCATATTTCTTTGATGTCGCCCACATTTTTGGCACCCATCTCTACGATGAAAACCTCGTTGTAAGGTTTGAGCAGTTCGTTGACGGTGCGTGTCACCCCGAGTGTGGTATTATAGCTGCCGGGAGTCATCAGCGTGTCGAAATGCTCCGAGAGTATGCGGTAGAGGTAGTGTTTGGTGCTCGTCTTGCCATAGCTGCCGGTAATGCCTACAATCTTCAGGTCAGGCATCGACTGCAACAGGGAGGCGGCTCGGTTGTAGAATTTCCGGTTGATGGCCTTGTCGACCGGAAGGAGCAGCCATAGCGAAGCCATCATATAGACATGCGATGCGCAATATACTCCGAGCATGGCCGTCGATGCGCTGTATAGCGCGGTTTCAGCACTGTGGCGTCCGAAAGCCCAAGCCGCCGCAAGCGATGTCAGCACGGACAGCGACGAGGCCGCTGCGTAAATACGGCGTGCACGCGGTGTCCACGCCAAAGGTTTCTTATACTTCCTGCGGCTCAGAGATATGACAGTGAAAACGCCAAACAGAAGCATCAGTGCCTGCGCGCCGAGCGAGTGGCGGAAAAGCGACAGCGCGATAAAGAAAACCACTACGCCGAGCAGACGCCACGGAGCTGTGGAATCGCCGCTCTCGCGCAGCCAGCGGCTGTAGCGTTCCTGACGGTATGAATTCTGCTGAAGCATCATCAGGTCGCGGCTCAGTTCGAAGGCGGTCGCCGCCACGACAGCGAGCAGAGTGATTATGGAGTATGCTATCATTGTTTTTTATCGGTTAAGAACGAACGCAGCACCGCTGCGAACTGATATGGATTGTCAAGAAAACTATAGTGGCCGCAGCCTGGGAAAACCACCAGTCCGGCATCAGGCACAAGCGATTCGATCCGGCGGGCGTCGCGCACCGGTGTGGCGGTATCGTTCTCGCCGTATATCAGAAGTGTCGGCGCCTTTATGTCCGGCATCACGTGGCAGAGGTCTTCGTTCACCACCTTCGACAGAATGGCTCTCATCCGTGGCGACGCTGCATTGTAGTCGGCTGAACCGCGCCGGGCTCTCTCGGCCTCGATTCTGCGGCGTGCGCCTTCCTTGCCGTATATAAGTGTGTAGATGCGTTTCATGAGTTTGAAACTGTACACCTTCACATAGTAGCTCAACGGTCTTTTGGGTTTCACTCCGGCGGCATCGACGAGAATCAGCCGGTCGACCGGATTACGGCTTGCATAGAGCAACCCCACCCGTCCGCCGAAACTGTGGCCGAGCAATACGGGACGCTCTATGCCGAGAGCACGCACGAAGTTCTCCACCGTACGGGTATAGTCCTCGACACCCCAGACCTGCTCCGGTTCGGGCGATTTGCCGAAGCCGGGGAAGTCGATATTGTACACTTTGTGACTTTCTGCGGCAGTTTTCTCCACCGAAGCCAGAGTGTCGGCATTGCAGCCCCAGCCGTGCATCAGTATCATGGGGTTGCCTTCGCCGCTTACGGTGTAAGCCAGACGCGTTCCCCCGTCAAGATCTATATATTGGCGCATTATCTACGTAGGTATGTAAAACAAACAACAAAATTACTCATTTTTTTCCAATCTGCAAAAAAGTATTTTCCAAGCATATTTCACGGCAGATTCAGAACCGGCTGCGACAGAAGCACAAAAGCGCCGCAGACAATGCCTGCGACGCTTTTGTTTGAGCTATGATCTGGTCAGCCCTTTATTTCTTTGTTGACCTTCACTTCCGGCTCGGGCTTAATGCCGTCGCGGATGAGAAGAGCGTCGATTGTGGGCTCCTGGCCGCGGAAGCGGCGGTAAAGCAGGGAGGGATTCTCAGTGCCGCCGCGCTCAAGCACATTCGTGCGGAATTCATCGGCAGTGGCACGGTCGAATATGCCGTTTTCCTTGAATTTTGCGAAAGCGTCGGCATCAAGCACTTCAGCCCATTTGTAGCTGTAATAGCCGGCTGCGTAGCCTCCCGAGAAAATATGGCTGAACTGCGCCGACATCACAGCGCCATCGACAGCCGGGAACATGGCTACCTTGGCTATGGCATCCTGCTCGAAGGCCACAGGGTCGGCGACAGTTGTCTTGGTGCTGTGCCATGCCATATCGAGATAGCCGAAACTGAGCTGACGCATGCAGGCATATGCCGCACCGTAGCGCGACGAGCGTACAAGCGCGTCGACAAGTTCCTGAGGTATTGACTCACCGGTCTTGTAGTGGCGGGCGAAGCCGTCGAGGAATTCACGCTCGGTGAGATAGTTTTCGTTGAACTGCGAGGGCAATTCCACAAAGTCGCGGTAAACGGCGGTACCTGACAGAGAGGCGTAGTTCGATTTTGCCAGCAGACCGTGGAGCGCATGGCCGAATTCATGAAGGAAGGTCTCCACCTCGCTCGGTGTCAGAAGCGAAGGAGTGTCGCCGGTGGGCTTGGTAAAGTTCATCACTATTGTGACGTGGGGGCGCTGGTCCACACCGTCGGCACCGACAAACTGGTCCTTGAATCCGGTCATCCACGCGCCCGGACGCTTGGACGCACGCGGGAAGAAATCGGTATAGATCACACCTATGAACTTGCCTTCGGAATCGGTGACTTCAAAAGCTTTCACATCGGGGTGATATACATCGATATCGGGGTTGTGCTTGAACTGCAGGCCATAAAGTTTTGTGGCGAGTCCGAACACACCGTCGATGGTGTTGTTCAGCTCGAAGTAGGGACGCAGTGCTTCCTCGTCGAAGGAATATTTCTCGGCCTTGAGTTTATTTGAGTAGTAGGAATAGTCCCACGGCATCACCGTCACCTGACGTCCTTCAAATTTGGATGCGAACTCATTGAGTTCTGCCATTTCGGCCTTTGCAGCGGGGGCATATGCGTCGCGCAGACGGTCGAGGAGGTCATAGACTGCCTCGGGTTTCTGGGCCATGGTGCGTTTCAGAGCGTGGTCTGCATAGGTCTCGCTGCCGAGCAGATTCGCAATCTGACGGCGTACATCAGCGATACGGCTTACGTTTTCGAGATTGTTGTACTCGCCGGCGGTGTTGCGGGCGTTGTAGAGCCGATACATTTTTTCGCGAAGGTCGGCACGGGACGAATTCTTCAGGAAAGCCATATATACAGGCTGGTCGAGAGTGAACAGATATTCACCGGGACGACCTTCGGCGGCAGCGGCTTCAGCAGCCGATTGTATGCTGCTTTGCGGCAGTCCGGCGAGGTCATCGGCAGTCAGCCATATTTTATAGTTGCCCATTTCGCGGAGCACATTCTGGCCGAACTTGGTTGTAAGTTCGGAGAGTTCGGCATTGAGTGCACGGAATTTCTCACGGTCCTCACCCTGCAGATTGGCACCCTGCAAGGCGAATGAGTCGTAGGTTTTCTGCAGCAGAGTTGACTGTTCGGGAGTGAGGTTGTATTTGTCGCGGTTTTCATACACCTGACGCACACGGTTCCACAGGCCTTCGTTGAGGACTATCGAAGTGCTGTAGTCGCTGATTTTAGGCGACAGCCACATGGAAATCTCCATTATCTCGTCGTCGGACTCTGCCGACATGAGCGGATAAAATACGTTCAGCACCCGGTTCAAGTCGGCTCCGACACGTTCGAGGGCCACAATGGTGTTGTCGAAGTCAGGCACAGAACGCTGATTCACGATGGCATCGATTTCTTTCATTGCCAGGTCGATACCGCGCTCAACGGCGGGTTTCCACTGGCTGTTGTCGATTTTTGAAAAAGGAACGGTACCGTGCAGTCCGGTAAACTCGCTCATCAGCGGATTTGCCTTTTCGCCACAGCATCCGTTTCCGCAGTCACGGGCGTTTGTCATAAGCGAAGATGCCGCCATTATTGCGGCGGACAATAGAATTTTTGCTTTAATGTTGGACATTTATCTGGATGTAGTTTGATTACGATTGAGCAAATATAGTCAT
>CAMWUD010000159.1 GCA_947177365.1 uncultured Porphyromonadaceae bacterium
CGTCGTCCGAAAAAAATCACTCAAAGACTGACCGCCCTGGCGTTAACATTTATTGGCGAACCGGCTCTGGTTGGAGTTGCAAAAGTAGTAATTATTTCCCATATGGCAAAAAAAGAAATCACATCGATGCAGATGGAAGAAAAAGCAAAATGGCCACAAAATGTTTTTTGACATAATATAACCGCTATGTCAGCGAAAATTCGTAAATTTGCAGTTGATATCTAAACGAACACCTACTATGGATCTTTTCGAAACCATAAATTCCGCAATCAAAGCCGCCATGCTCGCCAAAGACAAAGTGCGTCTGCAGGCTCTGCGCGGCATCAAAAAAGAGTTTATCGAGGCCAAGACAGCACCCGGCTCGAACGGCGAACTCTCCGACGACGCCGCCATGAAGATTCTTGTCAAAATGGCCAAGCAGCGCAGTGAGTCCGCCGAAATCTACCGCCAACAGAACCGCCCCGACCTCGCAGAGACCGAAGAGGCCGAAATGGCTGTGATTAAGGAATACCTGCCCCAGCCGCTCAGCGCCGACGAACTCAACGCGGCCCTGGGCGAAATCATCGCCCGTACCGGTGCCGCATCGCCTGCGGATATGGGTAAAGTGATGGGAGTCGCCACTAAAGAACTTGCAGGACGCGCCGACGGCAAGGCAATCTCGGCCGCCGTACGGCAGTTGCTGTCGAAATAAGATAACCCTACGCGACTGGGCCACCGCTCTGTAGACGGACACGCGACACAGCCGCCGAACCAAGCAAACAACTGAAATGCTCACCTTAGCACAAATCAAAGAAAACCCGGCACGCGTCATCGAACGTTTAGCTGTAAAAGGCTTCGACGGCGCCGACCACATAAACAAAGTAATCGAACTCGACAACCTCCGCAAGAGCCTCCAGCTCAGCAGCGACACCAAAGCCGCCGAACTCAAGAAACTCTCCGGCGAAATCGGTGCGCTGATGAAAAAAGGCCTCAAGGACGAGGCCGAAAACGCCAAACAGCAGGTGGCCGCTCTCAAGGAAAGCCAGAAGGCCGAAGCCGACCGCCTGTCGGAGACCGAACGAGCCATCACCGAGATTCTGCTCAGCGTGCCCAACATCCCCTGCGACATGGTGCCGGAAGGACGCAGCGCCGAAGACAACGTGGTGGAAAAAACTGGAGGCCCGATGCCCGAACTCGGCGAAGACGCCCTGCCCCACTGGGAACTGGCTAAAAAATACCGTCTGATCGACTTCGACCTCGGTGTCAAAATCACCGGCGCCGGCTTCCCCGTATATCTCGGCAAAGGCGCCAAGCTGCAGCGCGCCCTCATACAGTTCTTCCTCGACGAGGCATCCGCTGCCGGATACCTTGAGGTACAGCCCCCCTACGTGGTCAACGAGGCCTCGGGATACGGCACAGGACAGCTGCCCGACAAAGAAGGACAGATGTACCACTGCAACCTCGACAATCTCTATCTGATTCCGACAGCCGAAGTTCCGGTGACAAACCTCTACCGCGACGTCATACTCAGCCAGGACCAGCTTCCGGTGAAGAACTGCGCCTATTCGGCCTGCTTCCGCCGCGAGGCCGGCAGCTACGGCGCCGACGTACGCGGTCTGAACCGCCTGCACCAGTTCGACAAGGTGGAGATTGTCCGCATCGAAAAGCCCGAAAACTCCTATGCCGCCCTGGAAGAAATGAAAGCCCATGTGCAGCACCTGCTCGAGTCGCTCGGACTGCCCTGGCACATACTGCGCCTCTGTGGCGGCGACATGAGCTTCACCTCGGCCATCACCTTCGACTTTGAAGTATGGTCAGGCGCACAGAAACGCTGGCTTGAGGTATCGTCGGTATCCAACTTCGAGACCTACCAGGCCAACCGTCTCAAATGCCGCTTCCGTGGCGACGACAAGAAAACGCAGCTCTGCCACACCCTCAACGGATCGGCCCTGGCCCTTCCGCGAATCATGGCAGCCCTGCTCGAGAACAACCAGACTGCCGAAGGCATCATAGTGCCTGAATGTCTGCGCAAATACACCGGATTCGATATAATCAACTGATCATATGGAAGTAGTAGACTTTGGCGCCGCACCCTCGCTGATCAGCCAGTATCTGGCCGAGATGCGCGACTCCTCCATCCATCTCGACCCGCTGCGCTTCCGACGCAATCTGGAGCGCACAGGCGAAATCATGGCATACGAAATCAGCAAGCGGCTGCGCTACCGCAACGACGACATCGTCACTCCGCTCGCCACCGCAAGCTGCCCTGTAATCGACGAGAAAATCGTACTCGCCACCATTTTCCGTGCCGGAGTTCCCTTCCACCAGGGATTCCTCAACTTCTTCGACCGCGCCGAAAACGCATTCGTATCGGCCTACCGTAAATATAAGGAAAAAGAAAACTTCGACATCTGCATAGAATATCTGGCCTCGCCCTCGCTCGAAGGCAAGACCCTGATACTCTGCGACCCGATGCTGGCCACCGGCGCATCGATGGAACTGAGCTACCGCGCTCTGCTCACCAAAGGCACACCGGCACACATACATGTGGCGTCGGTGATAGCCTCAAGTCAGGCAGTGGACTACCTCGGCAAAGTGATGCCCGAGGACCGCACTACCCTCTGGATGGGCGCCATCGACCCGGAAATCAACAGCCACAGCTACATCGTGCCGGGACTCGGCGACGCCGGCGACCTCGCCTACGGCACCAAAGAATAGAACAGAACAAGCGACATGAGAGTAAAACTACACCGCGAAGGCACCAACATACTCACGGCAGGACTTCTACTTGTACTTGCCATCAATATCCCCCTCTGGCTGTGGGTAAGGCCACTGATATGGGCTATAGCAAGCAGCACCGTATTCGGAGTGGTCTACCTTCTTGCAGTCAACTTCTTCCGCTCGCCCAAGCGCCTTTACAAAGGCGAACGGCGCGATACCGTCGTATCCAGCGCCGACGGCAAGGTAGTGGCGCTCGAGGAAGTCTATGAAGGAGAATATCTCAAGTGCCGGGCGTTGCAACTCTCTGTGTTCATGAGTCCCCTGAATGTTCACGCCAACTGGTTTCCGGTCGACGGCGAAGTGATTTACACCGCCCACCACAGCGGCCGCTTCATGGGCGCATACCTGCCGAAAAGCAGTGTGGAAAACGAACGTTCGACTGTCGTTATCCGAACTCCGGGCGGCCAGTTGGTGTTAGTACGTCAGGTGGCCGGTGCCATGGCACGCCGCATTGTCACTTACGCCTACCCCGGCGTGGAGGCTTCGATTGAAGACCATATGGGCTTTATCAAATTCGGCTCAAGAGTGGATATTTATCTCCCCCTCGGCACGGAAACCTTCGTAAACGTAGGCGACAAGACCATCGGCGGCATCACACGCGTAGCCCGGCTGCGCTGACCGCATAGCCCGCAGATGCCTGCGGGTGCACATAACCAACAAAAAACAGCTAAATGAGTATCAAATCCATAATACCCAACAGTGTCACCTGTCTCAACCTGCTGTCAGGCTGCATCGCCATCATATTCGCCTGGCATGCCGGTGAAGTCTTCGCCGGTCTCAGCGGCCAGACCTGGGCATTCATAATGATAGGCGCCGCTGCCGTGTTCGACTTCTGGGACGGCGCCACAGCCCGCCTGCTCAAGGCCTACTCGGAAATCGGCAAGGAGCTCGACTCCCTCTCCGACTTGATAAGCTTCGGCGTGGCACCTGCAATGCTGATACTCAACGTAATGCTCCTGCACTCCGACAATCCCCTGGCCTACGGCGCACTGATAATGCCTGTATGCGGAGCCTTACGCCTGGCCAGATTCAACGTCGACGAGAGCCAGACCAGCGAGTTCCGCGGGCTGCCGATACCGGCCTGCGCCCTCTTCGTGATAGGCTACTGCGGCTGGATTGAGCGCTACACCTACCCCGGCACTGTGGTATCACTTGCTGTCACCATACTGATTTCGCTCACTATGGTATGCAATTTGCGTATGTTCTCTCTGAAGTTCCACAATTTCAATTTTGCAGAGAACTTCAGAAGATACGTAATCATTTTCGCCGCTATTGCGTTTATACTATGCTTCGGCATCGCAGGTCTGGCATGGACAGTGCTCCTCTACCTGCTCCTGTCGCTTGCCGACAGCCGCCGCAGACACTGAAACGGCGCCAAGAACCGGCTCTAACCAAACCACTCCGACATGGGCAAACTCCTCCTGATTCTTTTTATCGTATTTATTGTAATTCCAATCGTCCGCGTCCTTTGGAAGCTCTACCTGCTACGCCGCAACGCCATGGATTTCCAGCGCCGCGCCCGCGAAATGTTCGAACAGCAGTTTGGCGGCTATGCCGACAACGGCTACGGCAGCAGCTTCTACGGCAGCGAAACCTATGATACAGACACTGAACCGCGCCGCAGCGAACCGCGCCGCAGACGCCGCTTCTACGGCAAGAAAATCGGTGCCGATGTCGGCGAGTACGTCAGCTTCGAGGAACTCCCGCCCCGCGCTGACAGCAACACTGCCCGCCCGAGCGGATTCCGCGCAGAAGAGCAGATAGAAGACGCCGACTGGGAAGACATCCGCTGACAGATGTACACCTCCGTAAGCGGTATCGCACTGCGCACCATAGCCCACAACGACCGCAGCTCCATACTCTCGCTGTGGACAGCCGAAGCCGGACGCATCAGTGTGTCCATTCCGGCCGACAAAGGCCGTAAGGCCGCCAGGATACGCGCCCTCACCATGCCTCTGAGTCCGGTATGCGCCGAAGTCGACATCCGGCCCGACCGCAGCATCTTCAGCATCCGCGAACTGCGCCCGGCCTTCGTCACCGCCGGCATATCGGCCGACCCAGCCAAAGCCATGACCGCCATGATGCTGGCCGATTTTCTTGAAGTCAGCCTGCGCGAGCTGCAGCCCGACCCGCTCATGACCGCACATATCATGGATTCCGTGGCTGCATTCGACGCAATGGGCCGAGCAGCCGCGCTGAACTTCCACATACTGTTTCTGATGCGTCTGAGCCGCTTCTTGGGCATCGAGCCTGACTGGTGTCAGCCCGGCACGCTTTTCGACCTCAGAGAGGGTTCTTTCAGGCTCTCGGCGCCTGCTCACGGCCAGTATCTCGACGAGACCGCCACGACAGCCCTGCGCCAGCTCGCACGCATGAACATCCGCAACCTTGGCCGCTTCCGGCTGTCCAGACAGCAGCGGCGCGAAATACTCATGCAGATACTCGCTTATTATTCCATACACCACCGCCCGGTGCTTCAGCTGCCGTCGCTCGAAATAATGCGGGGCTGGTGAATGCCTTCCTGAGCCTCTCTGACGGCCTTACAGCCCTTCTGTGAGCCTTGGCATAGTCCAGGCCACCCCGCGCAGTTCGCGCAGCGGAATCATCACGAAATCGCGCTCCAGCATGCGCGGGTGCGGCACCTGCAGGCGCGGACTGTCTATGCGCATGTCATCTATGAGTATTATGTCAATGTCGATCTCGCGGTCGCGGTAGCTGCCGTCGCTGTTGCGGTGCGGCATGGCGGATATTTCCT
>CAMWUD010000160.1 GCA_947177365.1 uncultured Porphyromonadaceae bacterium
CTTCAGTTGTTTATAAGAGACAGCTCTTGCTATTCAAAGCCTGATTGCAACCCGCTTTATTCCAAGATGCCGATTCCTGCTCAACTGGACCCGATTCCAGCTGAACGCCGATCTGCTCAACCGTCCGCATTACTTCCGCATGGCACAGTTCAACATGTCCATGACATACGACTGGCGTATCAGACGGCACATACAGAACTCCTTCACCCCGCTCAAACTCACCTACACCAAGCTGATGAACACCACCGCCACCTTCGACTCCATAATGGACGCCAACCAGGCCGTGGCCCTGAGCTTCCGCTCGCAGTTCATCCCTCAGATGATGTATGCCTTTACCTACGACAAGGCCCTCGACCGCGATAATCTGATCAACTGGCAGTTCACAATCCAGGAGGCCGGAAATCTGTTCTGGAGCATATATGAACTCTGCGGCGTGCACGGCGAAAAGAAACTCTTCGGCACTCCTTTCTCGCAGTTTGTCAAAGGCACCACGCAGATAGTCTACAACAGGCGAGTGAAAGGCGAAAACTGGCTCGTCGGACGCGTGGCCGTCGGCGCCGCACACGCTTATGCAAATGCAGCGCAAGTGCCTTATGCCGAGCAATTCTATGTCGGTGGAGCCAACTCAATCCGCGCTTTTACGGTCCGCAGCATCGGCCCGGGCAGCTACCGCGCTCCGGCAGGGTCGCCCGAAGACAATTTCGACCAGACCGGTACCTTCAAATTCGAGGCCAACCTTGAATACCGCTTCCCGATATTCGGCCCGCTGCATGGCGCCTTATTCCTTGACACCGGCAATGTATGGCTGCTCAAAGACGACCCGCAGCGTCCGGGCGGCAAACTCAAGGCCTCTACCTTCCTGCGCGACCTCGCGCTCGGCACCGGAGTAGGACTGCGTTTCGACATCGGCATGCTTGTGCTTCGCGGCGACCTCGGCATCGGCATCCATGCCCCATACGACACCGGCAAACACGGATATTACAACATGACTTCCTTCGGAAAGTCGCTTGCCTTCCATCTGGCCATCGGATATCCGTTCTGACCCTCCCGAGCCACAAATGATTTGTGTAATTACAGAAAAAATAGTAATTTTGCACATTATTATATATAGAGTACAAAACTTACGCTCCGATGCTTGACAAAATCAAACAACTTCATGATGAAATCGCCTCGCTCACAGCGGCTGACTCTGCCGAAGTAGAGGCTCTACGCATAAAATATCTCAGTAAAAAAGGCCTCGTGCCCGCACTGATGAACGATTTCCGCTCGGTTCCGGCCGACCAGAAACGCACCGTCGGCCCGGCCATCAATGAGCTGAAATCATTCGCCACCGACAAAATCAACGCACTGCGCGAAGCAGTCGAAAACAAGGGCGCCGACCTCAGCGGCATCGACCTCACCCGCTCCGCCTCGCCCGTCAGACTCGGCACACGCCACCCCCTCTCCATCGTCCGCGAGGAAATCATAGCAATATTCCGCCGGCTTGGTTTCACCATAGCCGAAGGCCCCGAAATCGAAGACGACTGGCACGTGTTCTCTTCGCTCAACTTCGCCGAAGACCATCCGGCACGCGACATGCAGGACACCTTCTTCATACAGCGCAATCCTGATGTACTGCTGCGTACCCACACCTCGTCGGTACAGTCCAGAGTGATGGAATGCACCGAACCCCCTATCCGCATCATCTGCCCCGGCCGCGTATACCGCAACGAAGCAATCTCGGCACGCGCCCACTGCTTCTTCCATCAGGTAGAGGCTCTGTATGTCGACAAGGACGTGACCTTCGCCGACCTTCGCCAGACTCTGATGTACTTTGCCCAGGAAATGTTCGGCCCGGACACCAAAATCCGCCTTCGTCCCAGCTACTTCCCCTTCACCGAGCCGTCGGCCGAAATGGACATCAGCTGCAACCTGTGCGGAGGCAAAGGCTGCGCCTTCTGCAAAGGCACCGGTTGGGTGGAAATCCTCGGCTGCGGCATGGTCGACCCGAATGTGCTGCGCAGCTGCAAGATAGACCCCGAAGCATACAGCGGATTCGCACTCGGCATGGGCATCGAGCGTATTACCAATCTGAAATATCAGGTTAAAGACCTGCGCATGTTCTCGGAAAACGATGTGCGTTTTCTTGAGGAATTTACAGCCGCACACTGACAATGAGCATGCAGTTACTCGCCGATCTGGCGGTAGTCGCCGCCGGAGGCGCCCTGGGTTGCATGGGCAGATACGGCGTCGAGCACATGGGCATTTTCGACAATGACAAATACTACTATACGGTAGCCATCAACATCACCGGCTGTATAATCATCGGTGTGCTGTGGGCTCTGCTGCACCATTGGAATGCAAGCCGGATGTGGTATCTGTTTCTGCTTACAGGCACTCTCGGCGGATACACCACCTACTCTGCCTTCACGCTCGATGCAATGGAGCTGGTGCAGCAGGGCCGCGCTCTCCGCGCTCTGTTCTACATAGCCATTACATTCATCGGAGGACTTGGAGGCTGCGCCCTGGGTCTCTTCGGCACCGAACGTTTGCTGAAATGACACAGAAAGAACGCTATCGGCTGATTGTCGAAAGGTTCCGGCAGACCATGCCCGTGGCAGAGACCGAGCTGCATTACGACAACCCGTATCAGCTCCTTGTAGCCGTGATTCTGTCGGCCCAGTGTACCGACAAGAGAGTGAACATGGTCACCCCCGCCCTGTTCGAGGCATATCCCGACCCCTACGCCTTGGCAAAAGCCGAAGACAGCGATGTGTTCGAGCTGATACGATCCGTCAGTTATCCGAACAACAAGACACGCTCGCTCATAGGCATGGCACGGAGTCTGTGCGACAATTTCTCCGGCGAGGTGCCGTCCACCATGGACGAACTGCTCACCCTGCCGGGCGTCGGACGCAAGACCGCCAACGTGATACTGTCGGTAGTATTCGGTCAGGCGGCGATGGCTGTCGACACCCATGTGTTCCGGGTCAGCGAACGTCTCGGCCTTACCACACGCAGCAAGAATGTCGAGGCAACCGAACGCAAGCTGATGCAGATGCTCCCGCGCGAAGTCGTAGCCACAGCCCACCACTGGCTAATTCTGCACGGACGATATGTCTGCAAGGCCCGCACCCCTCTGTGCGCCGAGTGCAAGCTCAACGATCTATGCCGGTACTATGCGCACGTCAAATCCAATTGACGACACAGCGACCGGAAAATAAGAACCGGTTCTAAAGACATGGAAGAAACATTTATATTTATAATAGAAATGCTCGGTACGGTGGCTTTCGCCATATCGGGCATACGCCTTGCCGCCGCAAAACGCTTCGACTGGTTCGGCGCATATGTGGTCGGACTTGTGACCGCAATCGGCGGAGGAACTGTCCGCGACGTATTGCTTGACATCAACGTCTTCTGGATGGACAACTGGAGCTACATGGCTGTGACAGGTCTGTCGCTTGCCGCCGTAATCGTGTTCCAGCGTGCACTTGTAGGAGGCATGCGCACACTTTTCATCTTCGATGCCATAGGTCTGGCGCTTTTCGTGGTAGTAGGCATACAGAAGACTCTGGCAGCCGGTTACCCCATGTGGGTGGCTGTGGTGATGGGCATAATCACCGGTTCGTTCGGCGGGGTCACCCGCGACATACTCATCAACGAGGAACCGCTGTTCTTCCGCAAAGACATATACGCCACGGCCTGCCTCGCGGGCGGTATTGCATATTGGCTTATAAGCGAGATAGATATGCCGCAGGTAGTGCCGCAGATATGCTGTGCGGCTGTTGTCATAGGCCTGCGTATCCTGGCCGTACGCTACGGATGGTCGCTGCCTATTCTTAAAGTCGATGAGAAATCTCTGCCTGAAGATACTAAGAACGAACATAATAACCGCCACTGAAAAGAGTCCTGAAATGCAAAAAAAGAATTTACTCCAGTTCATAAAATACTGCATGGTAGGCATCCTGAACACACTTGTCTGCCTGTGTACGATATTTGTATGCAAGTCGCTCCTCGGTGTCAATCCTTATCTTGCAAACGCCATAGGATACTGCGCCGGAGTACTCAACTCCTTTCTATGGAACCGCTCATGGGTGTTCCGTTCGCACGGGCGCTATTCGCGCGAAGCCATACGCTTCATGACCGGCTGCGGCCTGTGCTATCTGGCCCAGCTTGCAGTGGTATTCACCCTGAACCAGTCGCACTTCGGCGACTACGAGTTCGATTTCAGACTCTTTGTCCTGTCGGGCTACGGCATAGCCACTCTGCTGGGAAATGTCGTCTACACACTGTGCAACTATGTGTACAACCGGCTGGTAGTATTCAGATAAGCTCAAATCCTCAACTTAGAACCCGCTCTTACTATGCTTTTTGTATCATGGAATGTCAACGGACTTCGTGCCGTCTGCGGCAAAGGTTTTGCCGATATATTCACTGAATTCAATGCCGACTTTTTCTGCCTTCAGGAGATAAAGCTCAGCGAAGGACAGCTCGACCTGAATTTTCCGGGTTATGAGTCGTACTGGAACTATGCCGAACGTAAAGGATACAGCGGCACCGCCATATTCTCCCGCCACAAACCTGTTGCCGTCACCTACGGTATCGGAATCGCTGAACACGACAATGAAGGACGTGTAATCACATTGGAAATGCCCGACTTCTATCTGGTGACTGTTTACACCCCCAATTCAAAAGACGGACTGGCCCGGCTGGATTACCGCATGGAATGGGAAGAAGCTTTCCGGAAGTATCTTAAAGGACTTGATGCCGTAAAGCCGGTAATCGTATGCGGCGACCTGAATGTAGCTCATAAGGAAATAGACCTTAAGAATCCGTCCACCAACCGGCGCAGCGCCGGATTCACCGATGAAGAGCGAGGCTGCATGACACAGCTGCTTGAAAGCGGATTCACCGATTCCTTCCGCCATCTCCATCCCGATGCCGAAGGGGCATACTCCTGGTGGAGCTACCGTATGCGGGCACGCGAGCGCAATGCAGGTTGGCGTATCGACTATTTTCTTGTAAGCGACCGTATTGCTGACCGCATATCGCAAGCCCGTATCCACGCCGATGTATTCGGTTCCGACCACTGTCCGGTATCGGTCGAACTCGACTCCCTGGAGAAATGATTAATGATTAATGATTAATGATTAATGATTAATGATTAATGAATCCGCTTTTCCGGGCTGTTCACTTGCCGAAAAAGCGGATTCATTATATCCAGAAGGTGCTTAGAGCCGACTCTTAGGCCTGATGTGCCGGGCGAAGCAGGTCGTTCACGGTCTTGACCGGATTGAATGTCGATGCCGGAACTTCCACAAACACAGTGTTCCAGTCGCTCATGGCTCCGTTCCAGAGTCCGGGCAGCTCAAGAGCCTTAAGCTCACGTC
>CAMWUD010000161.1 GCA_947177365.1 uncultured Porphyromonadaceae bacterium
AACGCCGGAATATCGGTGGCTCGACTTGCTGAAACAATCAGCGGAGTCTGAGCATTTACAATATTGCCGTTATCTAATGTAAGTTTATGCTTTTCGTTTTTCATGGTGCAAATTTAATATTGAATATGGGCAACAATAAGGCGCACTAATGCTAATAAATGTTATATATTGTGATTGTGGCAAAATAGCCATATATAAACCGAATAAAGTCTGTTTATCGGCAAAACTTTTATCAAAGTTGAGTCTAACACGGTAAAAACTTGCCGATATCGGCAAGTTTTTACAAGAGTATCCATAATTAAATATGATTGCTCTTTCGGCTTGTGCATTGGGATTATTCACAAAATAGTCAAGGACACACGTCTTCCAAGGCCCTAAAGATTCGGAATATGGTATTGAGCTGAACATCGGCTTTTCAGTTTTCCAGACGGGAGATATAGGTTTTCTTTGTGCCGATACGCTCTGCAATCTGTTCTCCCGTAGTAGTCTCAGTCAAAGCCATGACTTCACGGCGGCGAAAAAGAGTCGAGAGGCGGTTGAACACATCTTCGATTACCGATTGAAAACCGCAATAAAGACCGATTGAGAGGACAAAGAAAACGGCAAAGAGTACATTGCCGGTAAATTGGTCAGTGCCAAAACGGTGAATGGCAGCGTGGCGACCAAGTAAAGCCATTATGACACATCCGGCAACAACGGCACTCCAGATAAAAATCTTGTCCCGGGTAGGGGAAGCATAGCTCCTCGTGCGCTGGGACGAATTTCTCATAAGCAAACAGTGGATTCCATATCTAATAATTATCTCAAAGTCGTACTTGCGACTATTAACCCGAAATTAAGGCAATAATAGTTCAAACTACGACTGTTTGGTTACCGCTATTCTATCGGTATGATGTCAACGTCTTCGCGGAACACTGATGCAGAGTTGACAGTGAATGCGGCGCGGGATTCATAGCCCGTCAGCGTCTTGATGGAGTTGTAGTTGAGGTTGAAAACAGATAAGCCCATAACTTTTGGTTGTTTCCCACAAAGTTATGGACCGTATGCAGTGCCAGAAAAGACGCGGTTAATCGTCTTTGTAGCTATTGTTGACAACTTGTTCTAATTCTTCATCTGTTACATCCTTAGAGAATATGTAGTAGACTTTAGTATTTGTGGAGCTTGCGCCTCCATAAGCTCCAACATAACCGCTGCCAGAAGTTACAGATTTAGTATCTACTAACTCCCAACCTTGTAATGACATATAGTTTAGTGCTCCTATAAGGGAGGTAAATTTCAAATCTTTACCGTGCTTATCCTTTAACGCTTGTCGCTTTTTATTTGAACCGTCGTCAAGTTTTATGGAATTTTTGTGAAATTCCATCTCGACGAACAATTTCTTCGCTTGTAAATTTGAGCAAGCAAAGAACGCTAACATAAATAGTAAGAAAATCTTTTTCATTAGAATATTGAACGAATTTGGATTATACCACGGTTTTCTGCTTCTTGAGAACATTTGATTGTATCAAGGAGAAGGAAAGTTTAGCTATTTGTCAAGACGTTAATAATCAACTAATTACTTGCCGATGCAGAAGCGGGTGAAGATGTTCTGGAGTATGTCGGGGGTAGTGATAGTGCCGCTTACCTCGTTGAGCGCATGGATGGTCTGTCTGATGTCCTGGGCTATGAAATCACCGCTGAGGCCGGATTCCAGACCGTTGATCACTCGTGATGTCGAATCTGCCGCATCTGAAAGCGCCTGGGCCTGACGCGCATTGGTCACAAGCAGCTCTGCATCCGATGATGTCTCGCTGTCTACGGCCTCCACAAGCAACTGCCGCAACTGCTCGATTCCAGATCCGGTCTTGGCGCTGATCTTAACCTGTGTGGCTCCAAGCCGAATTGCGGCGTCACTCAAGCCCGGTGCTGCCGATTCCGTAAGGTCACATTTGTTGGCGACCAATATTATATGCGCATCTGAACATTCAGAGGCAATCTCCAGAGCCTGCGCATCGGGTAGGGCTGTGGAATCGCATACCAGCATAATGATGCGGGCGCGTCTGGCTGCATCGCGGCTTCGCTCAATTCCAATCTGCTCGATAGTGTCCTCGGTATGCCGCAGCCCGGCGGTGTCAAGAAAGCGGAACAGATAGTCGCCGATTTCAGCACTGTCTTCCACAATGTCGCGGGTTGTGCCGTGGATGTCGCTGACGATGGCGCGCTGGTCGCCTACGAGGGCGTTGAGCAGCGATGATTTCCCTGCATTGGTGGCGCCGATTATCGCCACAGGAATGCCTTGCTTTATGGCAGCTCCGGTTCTGAAACTTCTGCAGAGGCGTGTGAGCTCGGCGTGCAGCTCTGTGGCCAGTTGCCGCAGCTGGGTGCGTGATGCGAATTCAACTTCTTCTTCCGAAAAGTCCAGTTCGAGTTCGACCAGCGATGCAAGTTGCAGCAGCTGGTCTCGCAGGTCGTCGAGCCGTTTGGAGAAGCCTCCACGCAGGTGATTTATGGCTACACGGTGGGCTGCCCGGCTTGAAGATGCAATCATGTCGGCGACGGCCTCCGCTTCGGTGAGGTCGAGTCGTCCGTTCATGAATGCCCGGCGGGTGAATTCGCCCGGCTCGGCCAGACGGCATCCGGCGTTGCAGAGCGAGGTGAGCAGTTCGCGTTGAATCCATATCGAACCGTGTACCGACAGTTCGACTGTGTCTTCGCCTGTATATGAGCGCGGGGCGCGGAATACTGTGGCCACGCCCTGGTCGAGGGGCATGCCGTTGGAGTCGAGTATGGTGCCGAGATGTGCGCTGTGGCTTTGTGCGGATGCAAGCGAGCAGCCCTTCCAGATGCTGTCGGTGAGCCTGAGGGCATCCGGCCCGCAGATTCTGGCCACGGCTATGCCGCCTGTGCCATGCGGGGTGGATATGGCGCAGATTGTGTCTGCTGTATTGTTGGTCAGTTTTTCAGTCTCTGCCATAGCTGGTAGTTTGACTCTGATTCGATTTTGTTTTCAATGTCGTCGGGCAGGGCGGAGAAGAAGTCGAAGCCTGTGATTGCTTCCACTTCGTCGATGGTGGTGGCTCCGGCCTGTGCGCCGCCGGTTGTGTCGAAGTTGTTTAGAATGAATGCGATGCCGCGAGGTGGATTGGCGTAGGGTGCGTAGACTACCTTGAAGAAGCGTTCGGGCACAATTACGCCGTTGTCGCCTATTGTCGAAGTAAGGCGGTCGGTGAGTATCGGGCCGCAGATTATAATCAGCGCCGAGTCTCGTTCGGCCCATTTGCGGCAGTTGGCTTCCACAGTCTGCCACGGGCCGCCGTTGAGTTTGTGGGTCTGGGGCGCTATGTTGGTCAGATAGTGGCAGTCGTCCATGGCTTTGCGGCTCCATTTCATGTCGGCTGCCGGGCACATGTGTCCGCGGTCGAACGAACTGTTGCGGTAGTCGTCTGTGGTAGGACAGCCATCAACGGCAGTGTCTTGCCGGAATTTGGCGCTGTTGCGCGTCACTTCTGTGGCTGCTGCTTCATCGGCTGTGAGTTCCCATGCCACGTAGTTGGGCACATGCATCCGCGTGTTGAACGACACAGTGAACCCTTCGTAGTCCACAGTCAGCGCCGGCAGGTCGGGCGGAGTCACCACTGCAAGCAGGCTGTCGCTGTTGTAGACTCCTGTCGTCGTTTCTGATTCCGACTGAATTCTTTTGCCAGCGTAGATGGCCAGGGCAGCCAGAAAGATTACTACGGCTGCGAATGCTATTTTAGAAATCAAGGCACCCTGGCTTTTGCGAGGGCGCCTTGAGCGGTTGTATCTTCGAGTCATTTGTTATTTCTTGTCGGCGGCTTTGGCAGGCGCTTTTTCCTCGGCTTTCGGTGCTTCGGGGGCGGCTGATTTGTAGCGGGCGTTGAGGCCGCTTACGACTTCGGCTGTGATGTCGAGCGCGGGATTGTAGATAAGCACAGGCGAGGTCATGTCGGTGCTGAGTATTGCGTCGTATTTGTGGTCGGCGTTGAAATCCACCAGAAAGTTGTGAATCGAGTCCTGTACGCGCTTGGCGTTGCCGGCGATAAGTTCCTGAGTGGCAGTCGCGCGTTTCTGGCCTTCTGCGTCAAGAGCCTGTCCGCGGCGCATAATCTGCTCGTATTCGGCTTCGGCGGCGGCCTGTGTCATCTGTCCGGCCTGGACTTTCTGCTGCAGCGTGTTGAGAGAGTTCTGGAGCGACTGCTGCTGGCCGTTTGCCCAGCGCTGGTGGTCGGTGGCGTATTTTTCGCTTTCGGCGTTCAGTTCCTTTGCGAGTGTATACTGGCTGTATACAGTGTCCATGTTTACGAAAGCGATATTGGTTGTGGCTTCATGTGCGGAGGCTTCTTTACGGACATTGGTCACGGAGTCATTGTCGGACTTTCCTTTGTCGCCGCAGCCTGACAGTGCGAAAGAGCTTGCGAGGAGTGCGAAAGCTGGCACAGCGAAGATGATTTTCTTCATGAGATGGTAATTATACTTTATTGTATTGAATTTTTCTGACTTGATTTGTTATAGACAACGGCAGACTTCTGTCCGGAATCATGGCTGTGAGCCGCGCATGCGACACCGCGCCGGCGTAGCTCCGGCGAGGAATGGGCGTGTCCCGAAGGGAATTTCGCGCCTTTCACGAAGAGCACCTTGACCCCGAGCAGCAGGAAAGCCACTGCAAGTAGAGCGATGCTTAAAAGCATGGTTTTTGCCATTGGTTTGCCGTTTTCGACTGCAAATATAGGAAAGTATGCGAAAATATTTGCAACATATCAGAATAATTTTGTAACTTAGAGGGCTTGAAAATGCCTTTTTTAACATAATTTGCCAAATTGCAATCTTTGTTAAGAGGCTGTCTGCCTAATATTAATTTAATTTTAACATAAAACGTACTATCCCGAAATGACAATCAAAGATCTTCAACCGGCTCTGGTGTTCGACATCTTCGACCAGATTACCCAGGTGCCCCGTCCGTCCAAGAAGGAAGGAAAAATCCGTCAGTTCCTGCTTGACTTCGCAGCCGCCCACGGCATTGAAGTCCGTACCGATGCAATCGGCAATGTGGTTATGACCAAACCCGCCACTCCGGGCCACGAGCAGGCTCCGACGGTAATCATGCAGGCTCATATGGATATGGTGTGCGAGTCGAACGACAAGAACTTCGACTTCGACAACGAGCCTATCCGCACCATCGTCGACGGTGAATGGCTCCGCGCCGACGGCACCACTCTCGGCGCCGACAACGGCATCGGCATGGCTGCCGCAATGGCGGCACTTGTCGACGACAAGCTCGTGCACGGTCCGCTGGAAGCTCTTTTCACAGTCGATGAAGAAACCGGTCTGACCGG
>CAMWUD010000162.1 GCA_947177365.1 uncultured Porphyromonadaceae bacterium
CTGGCTCTGAAACGCCGCCGCCAGCTCGATACCAAGACCCTTTCGTTCGACCAGAACATATTCGCCATGGGCGGAGGTGTGAAAGGCGGAGCAAAAGGCGGTGTCAAAGGCGCTTGACCGAATAATTGAAAAATCAAAAATTCATCATATATATGGAAGAACCCGAAGTAAAGAATGAAGAGGCAAAAGGACTCAACTTTGTCGAGCAACTGGTAAAGGAAGACCTTCAGGCTGGCAAGAACGGAGGCCGTCTGAACACCCGCTTCCCGCCCGAACCCAACGGCTACCTGCACATCGGCCATGCCAAGGCTAGCTGCATGGATTTCGGTGTGGCTGAAAAATTCGGCGGCACATGCAACCTGCGTTTCGATGATACCAACCCGGTGAAGGAAGATGTAGAGTATGTAGACTCGATACGCGAGGATATCCACTGGCTCGGATTCGACTGGGGCGACCGCGAATACTATGCCAGCGACTACTTCCCTCAGCTTTATGATCTGGCTGTGCGCATGATCAAGGAAGGCAAGGCATATGTCGACGACCAGACATCCGAACAGATTGCCGCTCAGAAAGGCACTCCTACCGAACCCGGTCAGAACAGCCCTTACCGCGACCGTTCGGTAGAGGAGAATCTCGACCTGTTCACCCGCATGAACGCAGGTGAATTCGAGGAAGGATCGCGCGTGCTGCGTGCCAAAATCGACATGGCATCGTCGAACATGCACTTCCGCGACCCAATCATGTACCGCATAATCAAGACACCCCATCACCGCACAGGCACCACATGGAAGGTATACCCGATGTACGATTTCGCCCATGGTCAGAGCGACTACTTCGAAGGTGTGACTCACTCTATCTGCACACTTGAATTCGTGCCTCACCGTCCGCTTTACGAGCATTTCGTAAAAGAACTCGCCGACGACAGCTACTGCCCGCGTCAGATTGAATTCAACCGCCTGAACCTCACATACACTGTGATGAGCAAGAGAAAGCTCCTCCAGCTGGTAAAGGAAGGTCTTGTGGCAGGCTGGGACGACCCACGCATGCCGACAATCTCGGGCATGCGTCGCCGCGGCTATACACCCCAGAGCATCCGCAACTTCATCGACACAATCGGATACACCAAATACGAGGCTCTGAACTCGGTCAGCCTGCTCGAGCATGCAGTGCGCGACGACCTGAACCGTGTGGCCACCCGTGTAATGGCTGTTGTAAATCCGGTGAAACTCGTCCTTACAAACTATCCCGAGGACATGGTCGAGACAGTGGAAATGGACAACAATCCCGAGCAGGAAGGCGCCGGAACCCACAGCATGCCATTCAGCCGCGAACTCTATATCGAGCGCGACGACTTCATGGAAAATCCGCCCAAGAAATTCTTCCGTCTCGCTCCCGGTCAGGAAGTACGCCTGAAAGGCGCATATATTATAAAATGTGAGGAAGTGGTGAAAGACGCCGAAGGCAACATCACCGAGCTGCGCTGCACCTACGACCCCGAAAGCCGCAGCGGTCTGCCCGGAGCGTCGCGCAAGGTAAAAGGCACACTCCACTGGGTAAGCGCCCCGCATGCCGTGGATGCCGAAGTCCGTCTCTATGACCGTCTTTTCGAGGTTGAAAATCCGGCTGCAGAGACCGAACGCGATTTCCGTGAGATGCTCAATCCGCAGTCGCTCGTCATAGCTCATGCCAAACTCGAACCCTATGCGGCCCGACTCGGCGAGAAAGCAGGCGAGAAAATGCAGTTCCAGCGTATAGGATACTTCACTCCTGATTATGACACCAGACCCGGCGCATTGGTTTTCAACCGCACTATCGCTCTGAAAGACAGCTGGGAAAAAGCAAAAGCCAAAGCCTGAACCAGATGGATGACTTTTCCGACGAACGCGATGAACTATGCAAGCGTTTCCGCCAGTCACTCACAAAGCCCATAAGCGAGCGTTTTTACGATGAGGACGAGCTGGTGGAACTCTTTGACTACGCCGGAGACCTCAGCGACGACTATCTGCGGATGGAGGTGCTGCTGTGCGGTGCCAGATTCTATCCCGACAGCGAACAGCTGCGCCTGCGCCGCGCCATCTTCTACAACGGCTTCGAGAGCGATGCCGAACAGAAGTTCTTTCAGGACAACAGCGGCAATGGCCCGCTGTGGGATATACTGCAGCTGCGCTACACCGAACTCGCCGGAGACAAACTGGTGAAGGCGCTCGACGACTTGCTCGCCACATATACGGAATTCGACGATGAGGAGATAATCCAGCTTGTGAACGTGGCCTCGCAGCTGGGGCAGTTCGACTGGGTTCTCGACCGTATCGACGCCATTCGCGCCCATACCACCTTCCCGCTCACCCTCCACTATGAAGTGGCTGTGGTGGCGGAGGAGGCCGGTCGCTACGACAAGGCCGTGGAGATGCTCGAACTTCTCACCGATGAAGACCCGTCGAACGCCGAGCAATGGTATATGCTTGCGCAGAATTACGACCGTGTAGGGCGTAGTGAAGACGCACTCAACGCAGTGGAGTTTGCTCTGGCACTGCTTCCGCGACACAAGCAGATGCAGGCCTTCCGTGCCTCGATGTTTTTTAAACTCGAACGCTCGCTCGATCTTGCCATGCGCGAGCTTCAGGAAATACGCAAGGAATACCCCGACGACCCCGAAGTGCTTGAACTGCTGTGCAACATCAACGACAAGCTAAACGGTGCCGACGACACCACACGCCGTCTGGGCAAGATGGCTTCGGAATCCAAACCGCAGTATGCCGCCCTGACTCTGTATCTGCTGCGTATGCCAATGGAAACCGACGGCGACGAACATCATGCATATGATTTGCTCGAAGCCTTTTTCAGCGGAAACGAAAGCGATGGCACCAACACCCGCGACAACTGGGTGGCCTGGGCGAAGTTCTGCGCTGATGCCGGACACCGCCGGCTGGCATTTCTGGTGCTTGACTGCTTTAACGAGGTAGGCGAAGACCTCTTCGACCTGCCGCTGTATCTTGAACTGGCTGTAACATTGCATCGCGATGACTCTGCCATGGATATAATATCTTGCCTGCAGGAAAAGCACGGGAAAACATACTATCGTGGCGATGTGAATCAGTCCATGCTCTATGTTATAGAGATGATGCGTGCCGGTCGTTTCGATGAAATCCGGTGGATGATAGAGAACGTCGATGCCGCCGAATATGGCAATCCGTTTGAACTGAGTCTCGAGCAGCGCATGAATCGCAAACTCTTTCTTGTGATGATGGCTGAGATTCATCAGAAACTCCAGTTGCCGCAGTACTGTACGGCCGAGGCGTGGAAAGATTTCGACCCGCTGCTTTGACCGCTTTGCATAAACGGGCGGAGACACCGCTCTCCGCCCGTATGCCCTCTCTCTGTCTTACTCTCTCTCTCTCTCTTGTACACCCCTGAATGTCACTAATTTCTAAGTTAAAATAATTGTTGTTTTATTTATGTGTGGAATAGTAGGATATATAGGCATTGAACCGGCATATCCGATTCTGATCAAAGGCCTGCACCGCCTCGAATACCGTGGCTACGACAGTGCAGGCGTGGCTTTGCTTGACAGCGAGGCAAAACTTAATGTATATAAATCGCGCGGCAAGGTAAATGACCTTGAGCGCTTCTGTGATTCCAAAGACTGCTCCGGCACTTTGGGAATTGCCCATACCCGCTGGGCTACTCACGGAGAACCTAACGATGTGAACGCGCATCCCCATTACAGCCAGAGCGGTCAGCTCGCTCTGGTACACAACGGTACAATCGAGAACTACTCAGTGCTTCGTGAGGCTCTCGAACAGCATGGCCGCGTATTCAAGTCCGACACCGACACGGAGGTGCTTGTGCAGCTCATCGAGTACATCAAGGACACAAACGAATGCTCCACTCTTGACGCGCTCCGCGAAGCTCTCCGTCAGGTGGTGGGTGCCTACGCCATAGCTCTTATCGACCGTGAGCAGCCCGACCGCCTTTTTGCCGCACGCAAAAGTTCGCCGCTCGTAATCGGCATAGGCGACAGCGAGACTTTCCTCGGAAGTGACGCAAGTCCGCTGATTGAGTATACCAACAAAGTGGTGTATCTCAACGACAACGAGATAGCCATCATTTCGCGTACCGAACCTCTGCAGGTAATCACCAACGACAACACTCCGGGCACAGTAGACATCAAGACCTTGAAAATGAGTGTGTCGCAGCTTGAAAAAGGCGGTTACCCTCATTTCATGCTCAAGGAAATCTTCGAGCAGCCCAACACACTCCACGACTGTATACGCGGACGTATCTCCGGTGGCAAGGTGCTTCTGTCCGGAGTTCAGGACAACGAGGAAGTGTTCCGCAACGCGCGGCGAATCATCATTGTGGCCTGCGGCACATCATGGCATGCCGGCCTTATCGGCAAACGCCTTTTCCTGGATCTGGCGCGTATTCCGGTAGAGGTCGAATATGCATCGGAGTTCCGCTACAGCAATCCGGTGGTGAATCCGGGCGACATCATCATAGCCATATCCCAGTCGGGTGAGACAGCCGACACATTGGCCGCATTGCAGATGGCACGTGAGAAAGGCGCCTTTGCATACGGAGTCTGCAATGTAGTGGGTTCGTCGATAGCCCGCGAGACCGACAGCGGCACATATATCCATGTCGGCCCGGAAATAGGCGTGGCCTCGACAAAAGCGTTCACCGGTCAGGTGACGGTGCTGGCAATGCTCGCTCTGGCTGTCGGCCAGCTGCGTGGCACAGTATCCGATGAGCAGGTACGCGAGATTGCGGAGTCAATCAAGGCTCTCCCGAAAATAATCAAAGCCACACTGAAGCTCAACGAACGTATCGAGCATCTGTCGGGTATATATACTTATGTGCATAACTTCCTTTACCTCGGACGTGGCGTCAACTTCCCCACAGCACTTGAGGGTGCCTTGAAACTGAAGGAAATCAGCTATATCCATGCCGAAGGCTATCCGGCCGCTGAAATGAAACACGGTCCCATAGCCTTGATCGACAATGAGCTGCCTACAGTGTTTATAGCTCCTATGGACGACCTGCATGAAAAGGTGATAAGCAACATCCAGCAGGTGAAGGCCCGCGGCGGCTCGGTAATAGCAATCGTCACCGAAGGCGACGAGACCATCGCAGCCATGGCCGACCATACACTTGAAATACCGCGAGTGCCGGAATGCCTGTCGCCTGTGGTGGCTGCAATTCCGCTGCAGCTGCTGGCATACCA
>CAMWUD010000163.1 GCA_947177365.1 uncultured Porphyromonadaceae bacterium
ATCACCGACCACCGCATCAACTACACGATATACAATCTGCAGTCTTTTGTCGACGGTGATATTCAGGATGTGATAGACCAGCTTATCATTGCGGAAAACGCCGAAAAGCTGAAAGCCTCCGAGCTGTAGTCGTCAACAATTAAAAAACTATACTTATATATAATATGAAACGGACAGAACTGATAGATAACATCCGTCGCAAGGGTTCCTTCCTGTGTGTGGGCCTTGACCCGGACATGAAAAAGATTCCGAGCCACCTTCTCAAAGAAGAGAATCCTATATTTGCCTTCAACAAGGCGATAATCGATGCCACAGCCCCCTATGCAGTGGCATATAAGCCCAATCTGGCATTTTATGAGAGCGAGGGAATCGAGGGCATGAAAGCTCTCGACATGACTGTAAAATACATCAAGGACAATTATCCCGACCAGTTTGTCATAGCGGATGCCAAGCGAGGCGACATCGGCAATACCGCCGCTATGTATGCACGCAGCCTGTTCGAGACTCTTGGCGCGGATGCCGTGACCGTGGCTCCGTACATGGGAGCGGATTCAGTCACTCCGTTTACCGATTATGCCGACAAATGGACTATATTGCTCGCACTCACCAGCAACAAAGGCTATGAAGACTTCGAACTGATGGAAGACAAACACGGTCACCGCCTGTTCGAACGCGTTATTTTCCGTTCGCAGCGCTGGGGAACTCCCGTCAACCTGATGTATGTCGTCGGAGCGACACGCGGTGAACTTATTGCCGATGTGCGTAAAGTGGCTCCGAGAAACTTTCTGCTTGTACCGGGAGTCGGAGCGCAAGGCGGCAGCCTTGAAGAGGTAGTACGCTACGGTCTTATACCCGATGAGTGCGGTCTGCTGGTGAATTCATCACGTGGCATCATCTATGCCTCCTCGGGAGAAGACTTCGCTCAAGCCGCCGGCAAAGCGGCTGAAAAACTTGCGAAAGAGATGAGCCAGCTGCTTTCCGATAACGGTTTTAAATAATTTTTTCACCTTTACACAAACTTTTCTCACAAAAAAAGCGTAATTTTGTGTGTTGGTAAAGACTACAATAATAATCAACTTAACATAAAACTTATCAAACATGACAATTGATCAGTTCGACTTCAATGGCAAGAAAGCCATTGTACGTGTTGACTTCAACGTGCCTCTGGATGAAAACGGCCACATCACCGATGATACCCGCATCCGCGGCGCCCTCCCCACCCTCAAGAAAATCCTCAACGATGGCGGTTCGCTCATCATCATGTCGCACATGGGCAAGCCCAAAGGCAAGGTAAACCCGAAATTCTCTCTCGGCCAGATCAAGGACGCTGTAAGCGCAGCGCTTGGTGTACCTGTTGAATTTGCTCCCGACTGCGCCAAGGCCGCAGAAGCAGCTGCCGCACTCAAACCCGGCCAGGTGCTCCTGCTCGAAAACCTCCGCTTCTACCCCGAAGAAGAAGGCAAACCTGTAGGAATCGACAAAGAAGATCCCGCATATGACGCAGCCAAGAAAGAAATGAAAGAGCGTCAGAAAGAGTTCGCCAAGACACTCGCCGGCTATGCCGATGTATACGTAAACGATGCTTTCGGTACCGCTCACCGCCGTCATGCCTCTACTGCTGTAATCGCCGATTACTTCGATGCCGACCACAAGATGCTCGGCTATCTGATGGAGAAGGAAGTAAACGCTGTGGACAATATCCTCAGCGATATCAAACGTCCCTTCACCGCAATCATGGGCGGTTCCAAGGTGTCGACAAAAATCGGCATCATCGAGAACCTCATGGACAAGGTCGACAACCTGATTCTTTGCGGCGGCATGACTTATACTTTTGCCAAGGCTCAGGGCGGCAAGGTCGGTGACTCTCTCTGCGAGAACGACAAGCTGCAGCTTGCTCTCGACATCATGGCAAAAGCAAAAGAGAAAGGCGTGAATCTCGTACTCGGTGTAGACTGCGTGGCCGGCGATGCGTTCAGCAACGACTGCAACACAAAAATCTGCTCTGTGATGGATATCCCCGAAGGATGGGAAGGCCTTGACGCAGGTCCCGAGACCCGCAAGCTCTTCGCCGACACCATCCGCGGCAGCAAGACCATCCTCTGGAACGGTCCTGCCGGTGTATTCGAGTTTGACAACTTCACCGCCGGCAGCCGTGCGATAGCTGATGCCATCGTAGAAGCTACCAAGAACGGTGCGTTCTCGCTCGTAGGCGGTGGCGACTCTGTAGCCTGCATCAACAAATTCGGTCTGGCCGACGAAGTTTCTTACGTGTCTACCGGTGGTGGCGCTCTCCTTGAGGCCATCGAAGGCAAGGTTCTTCCGGGAATCGCAGCTATCAAAGGCTGATACAAGATAAACAAAACAGTGCGGGGATGCGTCATATAATGTGACACATCCCCGTAATTTTACTGATTATGAATCTTAATGCTGAATTTTTCGATTGGATAAGAACGCACGCGCATGACGACCCTGCCGCTCTGCGTCTGAAAATGCGCGGCAAACTCGTTGGTGGCCTTGATGCTTCGATAGCCATTCTGCAAGTGGAATGCCGCCGTAAATATGCGGCAAAATTCGCAGAGACACTTGCCTCAGACCCCGAATTCTATTTTCCGGGTGGAATAAATGCCGAACAGGCCACAGGCGACAGGCTTGCCGCATGGCATGCTTCGCTGATTAATGAAGGCGACAGAATCGCGGATCTGACAGCCGGACTCGGCATCGACATAATGCATCTTGCCCGTCGTGCGAAATCAGCACTTGCTGTAGAACGGCAACTTGAAGTGGCCGATGCCCTGACGTTCAATGCCACGAACTCCGGCATTCACAATCTTCGGGTTGTGTGCTCTGACTGTCGCGAACTGCTTGACGGAATGCAGGCTGACGAATTCGACTGTCTGTTTATAGATCCTGCCCGCAGAGCCGAAGACGGAAGCCGGGTGTTCGCCCTCTCCGACTGCCAGCCGGATATTACAGATATGCAGGCAAAAATGCTGAACGTATCGCAGAAGTACATAGCGAAACTGTCGCCCATGCTTGATATCAGCCATCTGCTCGGACAACTTCCACAGGCAAGCCATATCATTGCTTTGGGAACAACAACCGAATGCAAGGAGCTACTTGCTGTGGTGAACCGGAATCATACCGGAGACGCTGTTGTCGAAGCGGTAACGATACTTCCTGACAACAGCGAACGCCGAATCAGTTTTAACCCGGCGGAAGAAAGAGCGGCAGATATCACTTACGGAATGCCGCAAATCGGCGATATACTGTTTGAACCATGGCCTGCCGTAATGAAAGCAGCTCCTGTGAAATTGTTGTCCAGCCGCTATGGCATACGCAAGATAGCAGCCAATACACACCTGTACTTCATTGAAAAAGACAGCGGGCAGTCCGCTGATGGCCTGCCCGGAAATTGTCTTGAAATAAGTGCCGTCATACCCTATTCGTCATCGGAAATCAAACGTTTTGCCCGGCGCTGGCCGATTGCATCGGTCAGCACACGCAATTTCGGTATCGGAGCTGATGCGCTGCGCCGTAAACTCGGAGTCAGAGACGGCGGCCCGACAAGGGTGTTCGGAGTAAGTGATGCCGGCGGAGGGCGCTGGCTTATCGTCGCATCATGATTCGCGCCATCGAACGTTTGTCTTCACGTTCCTTGATGCTTTGACGCTTGTCGTACTCCTTTTTTCCCCGTGCGAGACCTATTACAAGTTTGGCCAGACCGCGTTCGTTGATGAATAGTTTCAGGGGTACTATAGTGAAACCGGCCTCCTTGCCGTCTTTGCCAAGACGGTTGAGTTCCTTACGGTTCAGCAGAAGTTTTCTGTCGCGACGGGCGGCATGGTTGTTGTATGTTCCGTAGAAATACTCGGCGATATACATGTTCTTCACCCACAGCTCTCCGTTGTTGAGATAGCAGAATGTATCGGTCAGACCGGCTTTGCCAAGTCTGATCGATTTTATTTCAGTACCAGTGAGTACGATTCCGGCCGTGAATGTCTCGACGATATGATAGTCGAAGGTCGCCCGGCGGTTTTTTATATTTATTTCTTTGAATTTCATGATGGTATCAATAAGAAAAGTACATAGTGCAGCAGCAGCGGCAGCAGAACCAGCGCTACCACTCCGATAAGCATGAACCGCAGGTCTTCTCCTTGTCTGACTGCCATGTATCGGTCGGCCTTATACACTATTAAAGCAACAAATACCGGCAGCAGACGGATTAATGTCAGTTCGGTAGGTATGCAGTTTTCAATTATACGAATTATTGCAATCATGCTGACTGCATACAGAGAGCATGTCTCTATCTTTTTCCTGTTCGGTTCTCCCGACACAATACTTGGGAGCAACTGCTCAAGAACAAGCGCGCCAAGAAAGTATGCCGAGAAATATGCGCCGAAATCAACTACAGCCCGCTCTATGGCTGTGACAAGAGATATGCCGTTGCCGTAGAATATGCGAAGAAAGTTGCTCAGTGCGGCAATTCCAAGCAACGGATAGAAGCCACGGGCACATAATTCGGCCGGAGCTACCGATGCCTGTGATACATCTTCCCAGCCCTTGGCCGGTGAAAGTATCAGTTGTAATATATGTTTTAGAAATTGAAGCATTTATCTGCATTGTTATTGGTTATGTCGGCGAGCTGATCCAGTTCCATAGCGAAGCGGTCTGCTATGAATGAGGCTGTATGAACCAGATAGGCCGATTCGTTACGGCGTCCCCGCCGGGGTACAGGCGCAAGATATGGCGAATCGGTCTCCAGAAGCAGTCGTTCCGGGCCAATTGGCATGAGGCTATTGCCAAGAGTGGAATTTTTGAACGTGACTATGCCGTTGATGCCGAACCAGGGGTCGAGTTGCCGACGGATTTTCTCCACATCGTCGGGTGTGCCGCCGAAACTATGGAATACTGCTTTCAACCCGGGAGTGGATTGAAGAACCTCCAGTGTCTCGTCAAGCGCTTCACGGCAGTGTATTATTACAGGAAGACTTCTTTTTTCCGCAGCTTTAATCTGAAATTCGAAGGCCGACATCTGCTCATCCCGCATGCTTTTATCCCAATATAAATCCATACCGATTTCTCCTATGGCCACATAGCTGTCGGCAGACGCATCCAGGGTTTCAATCATTCTGTCGACAGTCGCGCGCCAGTCGCTGCGGAC
>CAMWUD010000164.1 GCA_947177365.1 uncultured Porphyromonadaceae bacterium
GTTGTTGCGGACGCACGCCGGCTGTACCAAATCCTGTTGTTGCGGACGCACCGGGGTGCGTCCCTACATTGATAATAAACAACTTACAGAAATCCGGGCAGGTGAATAGTTACTCTTCCGCTCATGCCTTCCCCGCCTCTGCGCCGTCAGATACCCTGCAAGTATTCCGCGAAGTCTTCGGCCCCGCCGTTGAAGGTGTTCATGTCCACCTTGCCTTTTATGCCGCGCACCCGCCCTTGATGACTGTGCTGCCAGAAACGCCACGGACCTCCGGTCGGCGGATCGGTAAACGAACATATCCATATGTCCAAATCTTCGAATCCACGGTGCAGAAAGCGGCTGTAACCGCTTTTATTGGTATATATCATCACCTTGTAACCCTCTGCCCGCAAGCGGTCGACCATCACTGCAAGACGGTCTATCACATCGGCCGTGGTCACATCGGGGACGTTTTTCCATTCTTCCAGGTCTATGGCCAGCGGCAGATCGGGGCGACGACCCTGCAGTCCGTCTATAAAGTTGTAGGCCTGACGAAGTCCGCTCACATCAAAGCGGAAGAAGTGATAGGCGCCGGTCAGCAATCCTGCCGCGCGGGCCGCATCGAAGTTGCGTGTAAAACAGCTGTCCTGCCATGTCCCGCCCTCGGTTGCTTTGATATACACGAAACTGACCGTATCGGCCGCCACCGCCTCGAAGTCTATCTCGCCGTTGTGGTACGAGACATCTATGCCTTTTACCGGATAGCGCATACGGTTCACGCTTACATGCGTTGTCTTGCGGCTGCCGCTGTAGTAGCTCAGCACTCCGAAGATAAGCACCGCCGCGAGTGCCACCACTGCCATTCCGGCCATATTTGCCCGCTTTCCCTCCATCAGTGCAGTTCTATTCCCTCGATTATCCTGTCGCCCACAGCCCGGTTGAGCGCATCGGTAAGCTGCTGCAGCGAGAACTGAAGTTCCGACTTGAGCGATGCCGAGGCGATGTATACATGCAGACGGCCGCCTTCGACATACCGCCGCGTGGTCATGGCGTTGATCCACGGCCCCACGACATCGGCCCATAGATAGCACAGTCGCTGCTCGTCGAACACGCGCGCCTTGCCTGTGGCCTCGATTGCCTCGCGTATTATCATGTCGACCCGTTTTGGCTCGGTCTTCTTCATTGCTTCCTTATGAATGCGCCGCAGGCGGCATGCCATGAGGCTGTCCCTTCCGGCAGCGGGTCGGCGGCAAGTTTGGTGTCGGTGATGAATATCTGGCCGAAGTCGTCGCGCGACACTATGTCGACGATGCGGCTCACCCGCCCGGCATCGAGTTTGTCGAACAGGTCGTCGAGCAGCAGCAGCGGACTCACTCCGGCGGCCTCCCGCAGAAAGTCGTACTGGGCCAGCCGCAGCGCTATGGTATACGACTTGGCCTGACCCTGCGATGCGGTGCGGCGCAGCGGCAGACGGTTGAGTGTCAGCTCGAGTTCGTCGCGGTGCGGGCCTGCCGACGTATGGTGCAGTATCTCGTCGCGACGGCGGTTGCGTTCGAGCAGTTCTTCAAGCGGGGTGCCGTCGGCCATGGCGCTGCTGTAGGCTATGGTCACTTCTTCGCCGGCTTCTCCGGCAATGTCGGCATGGTAGCGGGTGAATATCTCCGACAGCCGTTCGATGAATCCGGCCCGGCATCGCACCAAGGTGGCGGCTGCCATGCACATCGGCAATTCCACTGCCTGATACAGCACCGGATCTGTCACTTCGTTGCGCAACATGCTGTTGCGCTGCTCGAGCGCATGGTTGTAGCGCAGCAATGCGTCGAGATACACCGGATCCGACTGCGATATCACCTGGTCGATGAATCGGCGCCGACATTCGGGCGCCCCACCGGCGAGCTCCATATCGGCGGGCGAACTCAGCACCAGCGGGAAAGCGCCTATGTGCTGGCTTATGCGCTGATAGGCTTTGTCGCCCCGGCGCAGTGTCTTGCGGTGGCCTCCGCCAAGACTCAGCGAAAGTGTCTCCGGCGTGTCTCGCCGCAAGTAGCTGCCGCGTATCATCGAGAACTGCTCGCCGTCGGTTATCAGACTGTTGTCCGGAACTCCGGTGTACGATTTTGCGAAACTCAGCATATATATGGCATCGAGCAGATTACTCTTGCCCATGCCGTTGTTGCCTACGATACAGTTGATTTTCGGCGAGAAGTCGAGCGACGCCTGACGGATATTCTTGAAGTTTGTGATATTTATGGAGTCGAGTATCATTATGCCGGAGTGTTGACGGTGTTGTTGGCGCTCTGCATTTCCACCAGACGGCGGTAATGGCCGTCAAGCGCCATGAGCTGGTCGTGGGTTCCCTGCTCTACTATCTCGCCTTCATGGAGCACGCAAATAAGGTCTGCTTCCCGTATTGTACTCAGGCGGTGGGCTATCACAAGTGTAGTCCGGTCGGCCATCAGACGGTCGAGTGCCTGCTGCACAAGTTTCTCGCTTTGGGTGTCGAGAGCCGATGTGGCCTCGTCGAGTATCAGCAGCGGCGGATTCTTGAGTATGGCTCTGGCTATGCTCAGGCGCTGGCGCTGGCCGCCGCTCAGACGGCAGCCACGGTCGCCGATTGCTGTGTCATAGCCTTCCGGAGTCTCCATTATGAATTCATGTGCGTTGGCTATACGGGCGGCACGCTCCACGTCCTCGCGGCTGGCGCCTTCGACACCGAAGGCTATGTTGTTGAAGAATGTGTCGTTGAACAGTATCGCTTCCTGGTTTACGTTGCCCATGAGCGAGCGCAGGTCGTGGACACGGAGCTTGCGTATGTCGGTGCCGTCGATGCTTACCGAACCTGAGTCAACATCGTAGAAGCGTGGAATCATGTCGGCCAGTGTGCTCTTGCCGCTGCCCGACTGCCCCACAAGTGCCACGGTGGCGCCGGCCGGTATGGTCAGACTGATGTTGCGAAGCACCGGACGGGTGTCGTAACTGAAACATACATCACGCAACTCGATGCCACTGGAGAGCTTCGGCAGATGTGCCGGCACTTCCGGATCGGCTATCGGATTGGGGGTGGCCAGAATCTTGTCGACACGTTCCATCGAGGCGAGTCCTTTCTGTATGGCATACATGGCCTTGCTGAGGTCTTTGGCCGGGTTGATGATGCTGTAGAACATTATCATGTAGTAGATAAACGAGGCCGCCTTCATGCTGGAATAGCCACCGAGTATGAGGGCGCCTCCGAACCAGAGCACAATCGCTATGGCCGTGGTGCCTAACAGTTCGCTCATCGGATGAGCCAGCGACTGGCGGCGGGCCACCTGGTTGCTCAGACGGTAGAAGCGGTCATTGTCGCGGTGAAAGCGCGCCTGCACCTTACCCTCGGCATTGAATGCCTTGATGACACGGAGTCCGCCGAGTGTCTCCTCGATATTGCTCATCAGCACACCCCACTGGTTCTGGGTTTCGAGCGACTTGCGTTTCAGGCGTTTGCCCACACGCCCCATAGCCATTCCGGCTATCGGCAGCAGTACGAGCACAAACAGCGTCAGCTGCCAGGAGATTGCTATCATGGCGCCGAGACAACAGATTATCATCACCGGATTCTTGAACATCATGTCGAGCGACGACATGATGGAGTTTTCTATTTCCGCCACGTCGCCGCTCATACGGGCCATCACGTCGCCTTTGCGCTCGGAGGTAAAGAAGCCTATGGGCAGACGTGTGATTTTCTCATATACCCAGTTGCGCAGGTCGCGCACTATGCCTGAGCGCAGCGGTATGATGCAGTAGCTGCTCATATAGGTGGCTCCGGTCTTGAGCAGCGTCATCACCACTAGTGCCAGAGCCAGCCATGCCAGTGTGGCGCTCGGTCCCTGGGTGTGGATCAGTTGCTGGGTGTAGTAGTAGAAGTTGTTCACAGCCACATCTTTCAGTGAGTGGCCGTGCCCCAACGGCATGTAGCTGTACACTCCCTCTCTGATCTGGAAAAGCATTTCCAGAATGGGGATAATCAGCGCGAAGGAAAACAGAGTCAGTATGGCCGCCAGAACATTGAAGAAAATATTCAGAGCCAAATATTTCTTATATGGAGGCACGAAACGCCTCAGCAGTTTGAACAGTTCTTTCATTACTATTCTTCGTCGGGATGCTTGAGATAGTACTGTTCAAGCATGGGGTTGATATCGAAGTAATATTTCTGTGATTTGCCGTCTTTTTTGTCTACCTGCTGACCTTCGAGCACATCGAACGACGGTTCTTCGTAGCTGTGGTTGGTCGAGACTATTCCCGACAGGTTCAGGAAGTCATATTCATGGCGCGGATACACCACCAGCCATGCGTTCTCCTTGTCTGCTCCTGTGCCGCTTTTGGCTATCACCTTAAGGATGTGGTTGAGTTTGTACTGCCAGATTTTCGACAGGTCATACTTGCCGTTCTGCTCATACACATATATGATATTGGTCAGCTGCTGCAGGTCGACCGGATTGTCGAGAATCGCCGCACGGGCATATTCCAGAATGCGGTTGCGGTCGCTGCGGTTCTTGTCGGGCTTGGCATAGAGCGTGCCCAGTTCCTTGTACTCGGCCTCGTTGAGCGGCTTTCGGTAGGGGTCGTAGTCTTCCTGAAACAATGTGCCGTAATAGAAGTACTGGAAATCTACGCTGCGCATTGTGGTGTCGTTGGCCAGAAAAAGTTTCAGCAGTTTCGGATAGTAATACGGCGATTCGGGGTCGCAGGAAGCCGCCCGTATAGAGTCGAGCGACGGACGTCCGAGCTCGGCATGTTTCTGCGCCGTCTTGCCGCCGGGCGCGCCCGACAGGGGTATTGAAAAAATTATTAAAGAAAGTAAAGTGAGTATAACTGTCTTTGGAAACTTCATGAATAAGCGCTTTAGAGAGGGGTAAAAAGCGGTCTCGGCGTGCATTTTTCGCCATCTGGCCGCCCATATGCCACAAATTTACTAATTTTTCACGGCATTGACAAATTTCTTCCCGACGGACAGCTACACTTTTTCAAGCGAATCGGTTTAAGACCCCGTTCCCCAATATTTGTTAACGCTGGGGCGGTCAAGCGTCGTGCAGA
>CAMWUD010000165.1 GCA_947177365.1 uncultured Porphyromonadaceae bacterium
TATTTTTTAACCACGCACAAATGTCGCACTTGTACTTTATTTGACATTAAAATTTTATAATAAAAAATATAACATTACCCCCCCCCCATCCCCGCATAAAAACCCCCGCCCCGCTCGATGCGGGGCCCGACTTGATATATCAGTGTGTATGTAGCTTACTTGACTACAACCTTCTCGTTGCCGATCACATAGATGCCGGGAGCAAGAGCCTTCACAGCCTCGGCCTTGGTGGTGCCACGCATAATCAGCGCACCGCTGACAGTGTAGACATCAACAGGCTTTTCAGCACCCACTGCCACATTCTCTACGCCGGTGATCACACCATTCAGGTCAGCCTCCTTATAGAGACGGTTTGTAGTGGCATAGGCATAGTGGATTTCGTATTCACCTTCCGGTGCTGCCGCTGCGGCACGTGCAACGCGGGCAGGAGTTTCACTCTTATCAATCTGAGTGATAATCTGATCCTTATAGATTACATAAGGATAAACGAAATGCAGAGTCACATCGATACCATCATCCTTCACAGCCTGAGCAGCACCGTCGAGGTTCGAGGCAATGCCATCGAGCGAGAGGTTCAGAGCGCTGTGCTTCAGAGCCACATTCGACCAGTTGTGCACAGCGTGGTCGTAGTTGCCCGACTCATAAGGCTCGTAGCCAATCATACCCCATGCATAGGGATTCTCAATCAGGTGCTTCATGCCGGCGTGGGTCGGAGCGGCATTCTGGCGGCTCATACCGCACGATACCTCATAGTCGGGATAATAAACCATCTCGCTGTTTGCAATTGTCGCACCGAAGGGGAACTGGAAGTGAACACCCCAGTCGCCATCTTCCTGAGGATAGAGAGAAGCGAAGCCAAGCTTGTAGTCAGCTCCATCAAGAACCGGGTTTGCAGTCTGGAATTCGAGGTTACCATCTTCTGAAATCAGACCGCTGGGGATAGTGTGGAATGTAGTGGCATCATACGTACCTTCTCCCTTATTCTTAAGAGTATACACAGCCTGAACCATCAGCTGAGGCACATGGCTGGTGACAATGTTTTTAATCGCAAATTCAGTAGTTCCGTCAAGCGGGCCAGCTATTTCGGCAATCAGTTCATCGCCATCATGGCTGTTCTTGTCAGATGTCGACTCGCCGGCTTTGAAGCCGTGCGAGCAGTTGTAGAACTGATACTTCACTGAGAACTCTTCCTTAATTGCTTCGGCATTCTTATTTCCATCGTAAGCCGGAGTGACAGTAAAGGTTACCTCAAGATCATTGGCGAATTCCGGATATGCATTGCCACCGGCCTCGGAACCCTTGAACATCTTACCATCTGTAAAGAGGCTCTCGTCAAGATGACCTACCGCTTTCTGTTCTACCTTGATATTATACTGATTGCCAAGCTTAACCTGGGGGTTGAAGGTAAGCAGGGTCAGCGTACGCTCTTTCGAGTCGAGCACAAGATAGCACTTTTCAGCAGGCACAGTTGCATCACCAAGCACCCAGTCCGACTCGCTATAATTGTTGTAGGAGCGCGGTTTACGGAGATAGAAACGGCTTGAAGAGTTCACGTCACCTTCGTCCGCAGCATCATAGCCGCCCACGATACCGAGGTTGAACGAAGACCAAGCTCGCTTTTCTACTACAGCTCCATCTTCTTCACCGATATAGTTGAAGTAGGGCATCCATGAGAGTTTCAGCTTAGTGGGATCGGAGGAAGAAGCCGCAACCATATTAGTAATTTCAAGCACACCGATACCGTTGTACAAGTTCATCTCGATTACGCTACTCTTATTCTGCGGTGTCCAGCTCGGTTCCAGACCATTGCCTTTAAACGCCTGACCAAACACATAAACCGTAGTCTTGGTCTTTGATGCTTCTTCGAGATATTCTTCAGGTGTGATGTATGTCTGATAGCTGGTAGCTCCCAGATCTTTATTATTATCATCCTTCATTTCCTCAATCTGACCATAGATAAACTTCCACCAGTTGGCACGGTCATATGCATCTCCTGCAAGCGAGGGAGTCACATCATAGAAATCTCCATCTCCTTCACCATCAACTAAAACGCTGAACTTGATGTCGTCGTACAGAGTCACATCGGGAATTTCGATAAACCAGAAACCATCGTAGGGAGCCTTTGTCCAGCGGGCACCCTCGAAAGTGGTGTAGCTGCCGTTCTTACCGAGGAGGAAACGTACATTCTTCACTGCACCGTGCTTGTCGCCCATAAAGAATACGATTTCTGTTCCGTTGCCGGTAAGGGGATTGAATGTCTTATCGGCCAGAATCACCTGGTTGGCGATTGTGTTGACGAAGAGACGGCCTTCGGCACAGTCTTCCGCAAAAGTAAAGTAGCCGCTTTCGTTCGCATCAGTAGCTGCAAGCCACTTCATGCCAAGGCTGAGCGCACCCGATGCTTCGGGAGTAATCATGCTTGCGTTTTCCGGAGACTCAAACCATACTTTTGCACCCTTCTGAGCATTGGCGACATCGATATAGTATATGCCATTATCACCTTCATATGCTGACATCTTGTTCGCTTCGGCATATTCGCTGCCGAATGCACCCATGGCGTACCAGCCGTTGGGAGTCGAGACTGCTACAGGAACAGTTCCCTGTACACCATCCAATGTGAAGAAATCACCGTTCTTGACATCGACACCGTCAAAATATTTATCGTATTCTCCAGAGTCCCAGGCAAATATCACCTTATCAGGATAATCCATATTTCCTCTGTATTCCCACTTGTAGATATTGCCGGAAACAAGAGTCATTTTAGCTCCAGGGTAATCTGGTTTGGGGGCATCAAAGTAACCATTACCATCGCTGGAACCGACACCGGAAGCATTCCAGATCCATATATAAGGCACGCCTTTATCAGAACCTGTCACATCGAAGAATACAGTAAATATACCATCCTCACGGGTCAGACCATCGGGGATTAACGACGGAAGCTCCGGTGCGTTGAAAACAGCTGCATCAGCGAGTGCGCCGCTTACGGCATCATGACGGTCGTTGGAAGAGATGAATGTCACCTGAGCGCCGTCAAGGCTGGTGCGGTTGGTCATTACGGTGTAGTCCCATGCGTTGGCCACACGGGTAGCGGTCACTTCTTTTGCTACAAGTGTATTGCCATTGGCTGTTACAGTTACTTCTTTCGGCTGGCCGAATGTACCTTCGGCATTGTCGTTGAACTTGAAGTTGGCCTTATACAGGTCTGCCACGGCTCCTTTGAGTGTCGCGTCTTCGGCAGTCAGCTGACCTTCCCATACGAAGTTCTGCAGATAGACACCATCGCTATAGGGAGAGGTAGAAGGAAACGTTACAGTCTCATAGCGGAATGCTGTAGGAGCAGTCTCACCGGTGTACTCTTTACCAGTAACGTTCTTCCATTCGCCATTCACGCTAACCTGCAGGTTGCCGAATGTGAAGCCATCGTAAGCGCTCGGACAAGTAACATCGATAGTCCAGGTGGTTTCATTTACAACCTTGAATATACGTCCTACCGGCTTGCTGTTATCAGACGGGTTGGCCTTAATCTCAATACGATATTTTGCATTTGTATCAAGATTTTTCAGCGTGTTTCGTCCATCATCACTACTCGGCGACATCTCAATCCACTCTTTACCAACGGGATATTCGGCTGCTCTTCCTCGCCACAAGGTCTTGCCTGAAGTAGTTACAATGAACCATTTCCACTCAATATCTACTTGAGACGGAGTAAATTCGAGATACCAAAGTTTGCCACCTTCTTCACTGGTACCCACAGACATTTCCTTTTGTTCTCTACCTGTCTCATCTCTGAAATTCAGAGACTGGATTGTCTCACCGGTAAAGAAATCGAATGTCTCTACCACTTCCTCATCCTTGATGTAGTTGTCGCTACCTTCTGTTACCAGACGAATTTGGAAGTATTCTGCGCCACCTTTAATTTGCAGCTGATAAGTGCCAGCGTCGTATGTGTGAAACGTCATCACATCATTACTCTTCAATGAAAGCTGTTCACTCCAAGATTTCAATGCTGCGCCACTTCCAGGAGTTTCATTTATAGCAGCATTACCAAATTCGTTACCGTCATTATCGTTTAAGCGTATTTTTGACTTACAATAGCCACCGGTAAGATTTACTGGACCATACCAAACTACTCCATCTGCTGTTGTAGTTTTTGTAAGTGCAACAGTCGTCATTGGCCCCTGGTTATACTCGGCAGCGCACACATACTTGAAAGCCAAGGAATTTATATCCTTTCCATTGGCAAAATCCCAAGCATATGAGACGTTTGCACATAGCGCGACTAACAGCAGCGTCAGAAGCACTGATAGTTTTCTCATAATAAAAAAGATTTAGTTAAATTAATTAAGTTGATTGCTAAGTAATAAGAATAGATATGAATCGTTGTTTCCTCTACACGATGGCTTAAGTGTGAATGCCCTCCGGTTGCCCATAGGGAGCGCCGGATGTAGTTACAGGTAAGTGCTCGGTATTAGAATGAATCGATATAATCACCGCAAAGTTAATAAAAAAGGTTCACGCAACCAAGAATTTTTCACACTATTTAACGCCAACTATGTTTTTCTTAGCTATTCATTGTATCTATTCGTCAATTACCTCACGCAAAGTTTTTACGTGGGAAAAACTCACACAAAGGCGCAAAGACACGCAGAGAGGGATGGGGGGAAATGATTAATGATTAATGATTAATGATTAATGATTAATGATTAATCTTTATTCAATTTTCGCAAGTATAGCCTGCTGAATATCTGCGGCTTGCGGCGGACGCACCATGGTACGTCCCTACAGATTGCCCCTTTTGACTGCCTGAAATCTGAACTGCGAAACTCTATCCTACTGTTCTCCCATCAAAATAATCTTTGCGTAACTCTGCGCCTACTATAGAACAATTCGATTGTTCTCTT
>CAMWUD010000166.1 GCA_947177365.1 uncultured Porphyromonadaceae bacterium
CGCAAGCACATCCTGTGCCAGACGGGGGCTGATGCTCCGTGCTATATCGAGAGGGGTCACTCCTGATTCAAACTGCTTTACGCTGGTATCGGGAAAGGTGATATTAATCATTTCTAAAACATTAAATATGAGCCAACTGAGCGTACAAATGCCCGGCCGGCACAAACTTTCGCGCAAAGTTACGAATTTTTATCTGAATTATGAAATGTTTTTATAATTATTTTCAGCGCGTTTGCAGGCACGGCTCAAGTCATTCACCGAAAGCGGCATGAACATTTTCGATATACTACGCCTTATATCTATAATATTGTATACTACTTTGTTTAAATTCATCACCAGATATTATGCCGGAATCCCGTCCGATAACCTTCGACCGTGTAATCAGAGTCCTCGCCGCCATCGCGGTCATCGCCATACTCGTATGGCTCATCAATGAACTGAAAGACGTATTGCTGCCTTTCGGGCTCGCCTGTCTGATAGCCTATCTGCTGGAGCCGGCTGTCCAGTTCCAGCAGAAACTGCTCAGGACCTCACACCGCGCCCTACCCGTCTTCATCACTCTGTTTGAGACAACCATGGTGCTGGGTGTCATGGCTTACTTTTTCATTCCTTCGGCCCTTGGCGAGATAGATCAGGTCGACGCTCTGGTGAAAGCTTCAGCGGACAAGGACACATCATCGCCGTTCATTCCTCCCGAGCTGCAGGAGTATCTGCGCAACGCCTTGCGTACAGAGAACATAGCCCAGCTGATGACAGGAAGCCGCCTTGAGACCATATTAAACAAGGGTACGACCGTACTCGCCGCCACTGTCGACTTCCTGCTGCACACGCTCGAATGGCTGCTGACCTTCATATATGTGATTTTCATAATGCTCGACTACAACCGGCTCATGAGGGGATTCAAGGCCATGGTGCCGCCGTCATACCGGCACACAATCTATAAGGTTGGCGACGACATTGCCCGCAATATGAATATTTACTTTCGCTCACAGGCTGTCATAGCGGCCTGCGCCGCTGCATTCTACTGCATCGGCTTCTCTATAGCCGGACTACCTATGGCTATAATCATGGGCATAACGGTGGGCATCCTTTATATGATTCCTTACTTCCAGTATATCACTCTGATTCCGGTGGCAGTGCTGTGTTATATATATTCACTGACCGGCGAAGTGGGATTCTGGGCCGAGCTCGGCAAGTGTCTGATTGTGTACTTCGTCAGCCAGTGTATCTGCGATTATATCCTGACCCCGAAAATCATGGGCAAGACCCTCGGCCTCAATCCTGCCATCATTCTTCTGTCGCTTTCAGTGTGGGGCTCGCTGATGGGACTCGTAGGCATGATCATAGCCCTGCCGCTCACCGCCCTGATGATTGCCTACTATAATGAATACGTAATCCGTCAGGGCAAATAAAAGCCGGCTCCAAGAGCCGGCTTTCATGAGATTTGCCTTTATTGTCCCGAAGTGTCGGGAGCCTTGTCGATAAGGTCAAGGAACTGGTCGAGACTCGGAGTAATAATAATCTGTGTACGACGGTTCTGTTGACGTCCGTCGGCGGTATCGTTCGTTGCCACAGGATTATATTCGCCACGTCCGCCGGCTGTAAGGCGGGCCGGATCAACACCGAAATCGTTCTGAAGCGCCTGGACCACCGATGAAGCCCTCAGAGCCGAAAGATCCCAGTTGTTGCGTATGTTGGTGCGGCTGATAGGCACATTGTCGGTATTGCCCTCCACAAGTACGCTGTAATTCCGGTAATCCTTTATTATCTTGGCAATCTTTCCAAGAATATCCATCGCCTTGGGACTTATCTCATAGCTGCCCGACTTGAACAGCATGTTGTCGGCAAGCGAAATATACACCACGCCCTTCAGAACCTTGATATTCACATCGTCGAGTTCGGAGCGGTCGAGCGAGCGGGTCAGATTGGATGTCATAGCCATGAGCATCGAGTCCGACTTCGATTTGGCCTCGATAAGTTGCTTGATATACTTGTTCGACGAATTGATTTCATCCACCAGCTTGGCGATATTGATATTTCCCGAACGCTGGGTAAGGATACTCTGGTCGAGAGTGTTCTGCAACTGGGAGTACTGCTGTTTAAGCTCGGCGTTGTTGCGGCGTGCTTCCGCGAGCAGGTCTTCAAGATTGCTGTTTTTCTGCTTGTACTCGGCGATAGTCAGACGAGCCGCATTATAATCGTCCTGTAGCAGATTGTACTTCTTGCTCGACACACCGCAGCCCGACAGCAACGCTGCGGAAGCGGCAAGCAGAACAATTAACATGTTTTTTGTTTTCATAGCGGGATAATTAGGGTTCTACAGTTCTACAAAAGATGACGGCAACACGCAGTCAATGAAGCCGTCTGTTGTTATAAAACAAGGGCATGCCGTCTTATGTTCTACAATAAAACCCGCCGCCTGCCGTTTATATAGAGTTATGAATCGCAATTCCATAAGATACATGCTCGCTCTGGCCATGATGTGCAGCCTGCCCGCGATAAAGGCGCAGGACGGCTCGTCGGCCTACAGCTTCATGAATATAACGGCATCATCGAAAATCTATGGTCTCGGCGGTGTCAACATTTCGCTTGTCGACGATGACATCATGAGTGCCGACCAGAACCCGGCTCTTCTCGGCGGCGAGATGTCGGGGCAGGCGGCCATCAACTACATGCACTATATGGGCGGCTCTAATTTCGCAGGTCTGCGCTACGCACACAGCGCCGGCGAACGCGGGGCATGGAGCGCATCGGTCAATTATTTCGGCTACGGCTCCATGAAAGAGACGGATGCTTCCGGAAACATCATCGGCGACTTCTCGCCCAAAGACGTATGCTTCGGCGGAAGCTATTCCCACGACATCACCGAAAACCTCCGAGGCGGCATAAGTCTGAAGTTTCTGTACAGCGGATATGCCGAATACACGGCATTCGCCCTGGCCACCGACCTCGGTATAAATTATTATAAGCCGGACAACGACCTGTCTCTGTCCGTGACAGTGTCGAACCTCGGTGGTCAGCTCAAACGCTTCCACGAAAGCTACAACCGGCTTCCGATAGATGTACGCATCGGCTGGTCGCAGTCGTTCGGCAACTTCCCGGTTCGCTTCTCCGTCACGGCATGGAACCTTACCAAATGGCATCTGCCATATGTGGAGACCGGCAGCGGCGCCGACGGCGACGAGCCGGAGGTAAAGGACAGTTTCGGCTCAAACCTCATGCGCCATCTGGTATTCGGCGCCGACCTGATATCATCCGACCGCTTCTATCTGGGCATCGGCTACAACTACAAGACCCGTACCGACATGAGTACCTACTCCCGCAGCTTTCTGTCAGGATGGTCGCTTGCGGCAGGACTGAACGTAAGCAGTTTCGGTGTAGGCATAGCTCTGGCACAGCCGCATTCAGGCGCCACCACACTGATGCTCAACCTGCGCTGCTCGCTGTCAGAGCTCCTCTAACCTGAGAATCCAACAAAATCAGAAATATCAAATGATTACAATAGCAATCGACGGTTTTTCATCATCCGGAAAAAGCACTATGGCCAGACATCTGGCCGCCACTATAGGATACCGATATATCGACTCAGGCGCTATGTACCGCGCGGTCACTCTTTATGCCCTGCGCAACGGATGGGCTTCGCCGGCCGGTGTGGACACTGCATCGCTGACTGCCGCTCTGCCGGACATCGACATTGACTTTCTTCCCCAGCCCGACGGCACACAGCATACCCTGCTCAACGGCGAGGATGTCGAAGCCCTTATCCGAGGCATCGAGGTGTCGGAGGCGGTATCGCCTGTCGCCGCTGTTCCCGAAGTGCGTCACGCCCTGGTGGCGATGCAGCAGCGACTCGGAGCCGGAGGCGGTATAGTCATGGACGGACGCGACATCGGCACCACCGTATTCCCCAATGCCGAACTGAAAGTCTATGTCGACGCTTCGGCAGAAACACGCGCCCGGCGCCGCTACGATGAAATGACCGCGAAAGGCATTGACGTAGACTACGACGAGATTCTCGCCAACGTCCGCAACCGCGACCACATCGACACCACTCGCTCGGAAAGTCCGCTGCGCAAAGCCGATGATGCGGTTCTGCTTGACAACTCCGACATGACACCGGAGCAGCAGAATGCCCGCCTGCTCGAACTCTATAACCAGGCAATACAGCAAAGCCGTGCCAAGAATCGAGATTGACCCCGACAGCGGTTTCTGCTTCGGTGTGGTCACGGCCATAAACAAGGCCGAAGCCGAACTCGCCTCTATCGGAGAGGGCACTCTCTACTGTCTGGGCGACATCGTGCACAATTCCGATGAAGTCGAACGCCTGCGGACGAAAGGACTTCACACCATTACGCATGCCGACCTGAAACGCCTCCGCGGGTCAAAAGTACTGCTCCGCGCACATGGCGAACCACCCGAGACATACCGTATGGCCAAAGAAAACAATATTGAAATTGTCGACGCCACCTGTCCGGTGGTGCTGAAACTCCAGCAGCGCATCAAAGCCGCCTACAGCCAGCCGTCGCCGCCTCAGATTGTGATATATGGCAAAATAGGTCATGCCGAGGTCAACGGTCTTGTTGGACAGACCGACGGCACCGCCATCGTTGTCGAACATGAGGGCGACCTCGACAAGATTGATTTCAACCGTCCGGTGGCCTTGTACAGTCAGACGACAAAATCAGTAGAAGGATTCCGTGCCATAGCCGACCGGATACGGCAACGCATAGCGCCGGATTGCGAGTTTACCAGCTACGACACCATCTGCCGCTCGGTAAGCAAGCGCGTCGACAGACTGCGTGAATTCGCAGCCTCGCACGACGTAATCATTTTCGTGGCCGGCACCAAAAGCAGCAACGGTAAAATTCTTTTCAACCACTGTCTGGAAGTGAATC
>CAMWUD010000167.1 GCA_947177365.1 uncultured Porphyromonadaceae bacterium
GTGTGCGCCGCAGTAAAAGCACTCTACGGCATTGAGGCCGAACCAAACTCCCTTGTCCCCCAGCCTACCCGCAAGGATTTCGACGGCAATCTCACCATAGTGGTTTTCCCCTGGGTGAAAGCTGCCCGCAAATCGCCCGAGGCCGTCGGCAAGGAAATCGGCGACTATCTGGTCGAACACGAACCCGCCGTAGAGCGTTACAACGTTGTCAAGGGGTTCCTCAACCTCGTCATCCGTCCCGAAGTGTGGAGTCAGGTGCTCGCATCGATTGCCTCCGACTCTTCCTACGGCATCCGCGAGGCCGGTGACGATTCGCCTCTGGTGATGGTGGAATACTCCTCGCCCAACACCAACAAGCCTCTGCATCTGGGGCATGTGCGCAACAATCTCCTGGGATACTCGCTTGCCGAAATTCTCAAGGCCTGCGGAAACCGTGTGGTAAAGACCAATATTGTCAACGACCGTGGCATACACATCTGCAAATCCATGCTCGCATGGCAGAAATGGCACAACGGTGACACTCCCGAATCGCTCGGAGTCAAGGGCGACCACCTTATCGGTGACTGCTACGTGGACTTCGACAAGCACTACAAAGCGGAAGTAAAGGCCATGATGGAGGCTGACCCCTCGCTTGACAAGGAAGCCGCAGAGGCGGCCTCGCCCCTTATGGCCGAAGCGCGCGAGATGCTGCGCCGCTGGGAAGCCAAAGACCCCGAGGTGCGTGCCCTTTGGGAAATGATGAACAATTGGGTATATGCCGGTTTCGACCAGACCTACCGCCGCATGGGAGTGGACTTCGACAAGATATACTATGAGTCGCAGACTTACCTTGAAGGCAAGGACAAGGTGCTCGAAGGTCTTGAAAAAGGCATTATGTATCGCAAAGAGGACGGTTCGGTATGGGCCGACCTTACCGACGCCGGTCTCGACCACAAGCTTCTGCTGCGCTCCGACGGTACATCGGTCTACATGACCCAGGACATCGGCACTGCCAAACTGCGTTTCGCCGACTACCCCATCGACCGCATGATATACGTCGTCGGCAACGAGCAGAACTATCATTTCCAGGTTCTGTCGCTGCTCCTCGACCGCCTTGGCTTCAAGTGGGGAAAGGATCTGGTGCACTTCAGCTACGGTATGGTCGAACTGCCCGAAGGCAAGATGAAATCGCGCGAAGGTACAGTGGTTGACGCCGACGACCTTATGGCCGAGATGGTGGCTACCGCACGCGAGGTGGCTCTGGAGCAGGGACGCAGCGACGGCATGTCCGAGGCCGAAATCGATGACATCGCCGAAATCGTAGGACTTGGCGCGCTGAAATACTTCCTGCTGAAAGTAGACCCGCGCAAGAACATGACCTTCAATCCCAAGGAGTCCATCGACTTCAACGGCAACACCGGTCCTTTCATCCAGTACAGTTATGCGCGTATCCGCTCTGTGGTCCGCCGTGCGGCCGAGCAAGGCTTTGTGCCGACCGACTATTCCGCAGTGGCGCCCGGCGAGAAAGAGACAGCCCTGATACAGCGTCTGGCCTCCTTCCCGCAGACAGTGGCCGAGGCAGGCCGCAGCTGCTCTCCGGCACTGATAGCCAACTATGCCTACGACCTGGCCAAGGAGTACAACCAGTTCTATCACGACTGCCCGATACTCCGCGAGGAAGATGCCGCCGTGCGCAGTCTGCGCCTGACACTCTGCGAAGTGACCGCCCGTACCATCAAAGCCGCCCTGGGCCTGCTCGGAATCAGGGTACCCGAAAGAATGTAACAACCAATTTCTTACACTATGAATGATTATAAAATCGCCACTCCTCCCCGATATGTGGCCACCGGCGTATCAGCCGTAATGAAACAGGTGTATCTCAAAATGACCCTCGGTCTTCTGATTACCGCCTTTATATCTTTGTTCTGCGCAGGCAGTTATGCCTATCTCAGCTTCATAGCATCCAACAGCTGGTTCATGTGGGTTCTGCTTGGAGCCGAACTGCTGATTGTGTTCAGCATAGGCGGCGCCCTCAACAAGCTCGGCACAGCCGCCGGCTTCGCGCTGTTTCTGCTCTTCTCGGTCATCAACGGTCTTGCTCTGACGCCAATATTCCTGATATATACCACCGGCTCCATCGTCAAGACATTCTTCATCACGGCCGGTACGTTCGGCGCCATGAGTGTCTACGGCTATTTCACCAACAAAGACCTCAGCAAGATGGGCTCCATACTGTTTATGGCTCTTATCGGTCTGATTATCGCCTCGCTGGTGAATATCTTCGCCCACAGCTCCACTCTTGACTGGATTATCAGCATAGCCGGTGTGATTATATTCGTGGGTCTCACCGCATGGGACACCCAGCAGATCCGCCGCATGGCCGAGATGATGCCCGGACAGGCAGGAAGAGTCTCCACCCTCGGAGCGCTCAATCTTTATCTCGACTTCATCAACCTCTTCCTCTATCTGCTCCGCTTCTTCGGATCAAGCCGCGACTAAGCGCCTCCAATATCCGCATAACATTGTCATACCCTTGTGTCTCACGGCGCAAGGGTATGATATTACCCTTTCTCTTCTATCCCATATCCGAAAATTCAATTACCTAAAAAATCCTGTACAGTATGGCCAAAAGCCATTACCGATCAATAATACGACTCGGCCTGCCTATACTTGTGGGACAGGTCGGAATGGTCGTGCTGGTGTTTGCAGATACCGCGATGGTAGGGCATTACGACACCGATTCACTTGCTGCGGCATCGTTTGTCAACAACCTTTTCAACATGGCGCTGTTCACCGTCGGCGGATTTGCCCTGGGCATAACTCCGATTCTCGGCGCCCAGTACACCCGGGGCGAGAAAAGCGGCATGGGTGCCACACTGCGCTCCGGCGTGGCGGCCAATGTCGCTTTCACACTGCTGGTGGCCGCAATCATGACAGCCGTGTATTTCAATCTTCACCGTATGGGTCAGCCCGACAAGCTCTTGCCGCTGATACGGCCATATTTCCTGCTGTATCTTGCCGGACTCGTGCCTATGAGCCTCTTCAATGTCTTCGCCCAGTGGAGCTATGCCAGGGGCAACTCTCAGCTGCCCATGTGGATAATGCTCTCGGCCAACGCCCTGAATATACTCGGCAACTGGCTTCTGATATATGGCCACTGCGGCTTCCCGCAGCTGGGACTTCTCGGCGCCGGAATAAGCACCCTTGCAAGCCGTCTGCTCGGGCCGGCCGTGCTGCTCGGAGTATTCTTCATTGCGAAGCGTTATAGGGAGTACAGCGGCGGATTCCGGCGTGCGGCCATATCGGCGAAGTCGTTGCGTCCTGTCATCGCCTGCGGCTTCCCAGTGGCCATGCAGATGGCTTGCGAGAGCGGCAGTTTCTCGCTGTCGGCTGTGATGGCCGGCTGGCTGCCGCAAGGCGACATCTGTCTGGCGGCATTTCAGGTAATCATAGTCACCGGAACACTCGGCTTCACGCTCTACTACAGTGTGGGGACAGCCGTAAGCGTGCTCGTAGCCAATCAGGCCGGGCTCGGCTCCTCAGCGGGCATGCGGTCGGTGGCCTGGGCCGGCTACCGCTGTCTGCTGGTGATGACCTGCTGCAGCTGCATGGCGTTCATCTGCTTCGGACGTCAGATAATGGGTCTGTTCAGTTCCGACCCGATGGTGGTGGCGCTTGCCATGACCCTGCTCTTCCCGCTTGTGCTGTATCAGGTGGCCGATGCCACGCAGATTAATTTCGCCAACGCGCTCCGCGGCACCTCGCACGTGATGCCCATGCTGTGGATAGCCTTCGGCAGCTACATGGTCATAGGCGTGCCGGTGACATATCTGTTCGCCTTCCCGCTGGGTCTCGGCCTTTACGGCATAGTTCTGAGCTTCTCCGTGAGCCTGTGTGTGGCGGCGGCGCTCTTTCTCTATTATTTCATGAGAGCCACGCGGTTAGAGCCGGTTTCAAATAACGATGATTAACAGAAAAATACCAACTTTTACACCGAGCCCGGCGTTATTCTTTGGCGAAAGAAAAAATAAATGGTGAAGAATAAAGAAAAATTTCCATAATTGTGGTTTATCTCCGAAATTTTTCCTAACTTTGCACCCGGTTTACAAGGCCTCTCCGGAGGTCGTGCAATTACAGAAAACACTAACATCAAAATATTTCCAATAACAATGAGCAAACTTGAAGAAATCAAGAAGGCCCGTATCGAAGGTATTAAAGAAGACCTCGTAAAATACGGTATCGAAGGCACTACAGAAGTAGTCTACAACCCTTCGTATGACGAACTGTTCAAAGAAGAGACACTCCCTACCCTCGAAGGTTTCGAGAAAGGCGTGGTAACCGAACTCGGTGCTGTGAACGTGATGACCGGCGTATATACCGGCCGCTCGCCCAAAGACAAATTCATCGTTCTCGATGAAAACTCCAAGGACAACGTATGGTGGACAACCGAAGAATATAAAAACGACAACAAACCCGCAAGCCAGGAAGCCTGGACTGCTGTGAAGGACCTCGCCAAGAAGGAACTCAGCAACAAGCGCCTCTTCGTTGTCGACGGTTTCTGCGGTGCCAACGAAAACACTCGCATGGCTGTGCGCTTCATCATGGAAGTGGCATGGCAGGCTCACTTCGTGACCAACATGTTCATCCGTCCTACCGCTGAAGAACTCGAAAACTTCACCCCCGACTTCATCGTATACAACGCTTCCAAGGCAAAACTCACCAACTACAAAGAACTCGGCCTCAACAGCGAGACCGCCGTTGTATTCAACATCACCAGCCGTGAGCAGGTAATCATCAACACCTGGTACGGCGGCGAAATGAAGAAGGGTATGTTCTCGATGATGAACTACTTCCTCC
>CAMWUD010000168.1 GCA_947177365.1 uncultured Porphyromonadaceae bacterium
ATCCAGAAGTATCTCGAAGACGAGCTTGCCGAACTCATCATCACCGCCTCGGTGATGCCCGGCAATGTAATCGAGGTGAGCTACGACAAGGAGGCCGGCAAGACCCGCGCCCGCTTCCTCGCCGAAGAGAAGGCTCCTGAATCTGTCGCTGAATAAGCCCCCCGGAGTGGAGGCATCCCTGCCTCCACTGTTCATATGTGATTATCCGGAGTGGAGGCATCCCTGCCTCCACCGTTCAAAAGAGAATATACAGTACGCCTGGGAATGTGGAGGCAGGGATGCCTCCACTCCGGGGCGCGATTGTCGCTGTCCAAAACTTTTTAAGCCGGTTCGGGTTTTATTTGCATAGGTCGTGACAACTTGTTAACTTTGCAGCTCAAATTCAGAAGCCAAAATGAAAAGTCCTGTTCTATTCATGGCCGCAGCACTTGCAGCAGCCGCATTCATATCCTGCTCACAAAGCAGCGAAAAGACAGATTCCGAACAATCCGCCATCAACCGCCGCGAATCAATCCGATTCAGCGCCATCCAGCTTCAGACCAGCAACCGCCTTGTAGGCTCGGCCGACGACTACTTCCGCGACAACGACATCATCTACACCGACTCCATATCGCTCGTGATGCCCGACACCCTGCCAGGCATCGACCTGAGCAGCCTGCGCGACAGCATCATACGCATGGCCTTCGACACCACCGGCACAGACATCAACCATATAATATCCGACTTCGTGAGCCGCGACGCACAGCAGTTCTCATACCCGACAGAGACCGTGGCAGCAACTGACATCAACAGCGCCGACGGCTTCGACCTCATTGTCGGCTCTGTGATAAACTACAATCCCTCGCTGCTGGTGTATGAAGTAGCCAACTCATCGTATATGCCTGTGGCGGCCCACGGCATAACCACCCGCAACTACATCAATTTCGACCTCGACGGCGGGCGCATGCTCGACGGTGCTTTCATGTTCGACAGCGCCAAACGCAAGGAACTCGCCGGAACAATAGCAGCCCGCGCCCGGGAAATGACAGAAATCATCGGCCCGACAGAAATCGACTCCCTGCCCGACAACGACAACTTCTACATCAGTCCGGAAGGCGAAATCACTTTCGTATACCAGCCATATGAAGTGGCCTCATATGCTCAGGGACTTATCAGCATCAGCTTCTACCCCGCCGAACTCGCCGACTACCTCACCCCCGGCGCAATGAAATATTTCCATCTTGATGATCTCAAATGAACAGTACAGCAATATCCGGCCATGACAGCCAACTCAGGAATCGCCTGATTTCATTTATATGGCAGCACTTCTGGCTGCTGATATCACTGTTTATAATGACCTTCGGAGTGGCTCTGTGCGTACGCTCGGCCCTGGGCAGCAGCGTCATATCCACAATTCCGTTTGTGATGTCGCTCGCCGGCGCCGACGGCATGGCACCGGCACTGACCATAGGCGAATACACCTACATAATGAACTTTGCGCTGGTCGGCGGACAGATACTGGTGCTTAGGCGCCGATTTGAGCCGGTACAACTTTTTCAGCTGCTTATCGGCTTCTTTTTCGGCTTTCTGCTCGATGTGAACATGGCGCTTACATCGACGCTCGACCTTTCATCGCTGCCGATGCAGGCTCTCGCCCAGGCGGCAGGATGCACAGTGCTCGGCTTCGGCATAGCCATGGAAGTTCGCTGCGGCTCTGTGACGATGCCTGGCGAAGGATTTCCGGTAGCGCTAAGCCGCGTCACCGACATGCCTTTCGCCAAAGCCAAGATTATTGTCGACATATCGCTGGTGGCTATCGCCGTCGTACTCGGCTACGCCTTTTTCGGCCAATGGCTGTGGCAGGTGGTAGGATTCGGCACACTCTTCGCCATGCTCTATGTGGGACTGTGCGTAAAATTTCTGTCGCCGCGCATGGGCTGGTTCGACCGCACACTCGGCTATCGTCCGGGCTTCCGGCGCTACATCTACGGTCTGGCCCGCTTTCTGCCGAAAAATTAGAGTAACTATTCAGTTATGTTAAATCGCTGGCAAACATCGTCTTGTAGGGACGCACCCCGGTGCGTCCGCTCCAACAAGATTTGATACAGACGGTGCGTCCGCTCCAACAAGATTTGGTTCAGACGGTGGGCGGACGCACCCCGGTGCGTCCCTACAAGACGTTGTTTTTCAACCAGGCGCCGCTCCACAGACGCCAGAGGAATATCAGGCCGCGGAAGGTCAGTTCCACCGCCATGGCTATCCATACGCCGGCAAGTCCGGCCGTCGGCGCCAGCAACGCCGCCACAGGAATCCTCACCAGCCATATACTGCCGAAGTTCATCACCGCAGGCCACAGCGTGTCGCCTACCCCCACAAACGCTCCGTAGGCTACTATCGAAGCCGCATACATCGGTTCGGCCCAGGCCTGGATACGCAGCACCTCCGTGCCAAGGGCGGCTATCGCTCCGACGGGGGTCATCAGCTCCATCATCAGCGGAGCGCACAGATAAAGTATCACCGCCATGAGCGTCATCACCGCCATGCCCATCCCCACGGATATATAGGCGAAACTTCTTGCCAGAGCGAGACGCCGCGCTCCGAAACACTGGCCGGTAAGCGTGGTGGCGGCATCGCCTATGCCGAATCCGGGCATGTAGCAGAGGCTTTCGGCTGTCACGGCAAAGGCATTCGCCGCAATGGCCACAGCGCCAAGCGGAGCCACTATCACAGTAATCATAATCTGCGCGCCGCAGAATATGGCGTGTTCGAGTGTCATGGGCAATGATATACGCAGAGCCTTGCGGATGACGGCCACCGTAGGACGGAACGACTCACGCGCACGCCGGGCTATGTCGAGTTCTTCCTGCCTCCAGCAAAGGAAATAGCACATCAGCAGAGCCACCACTGTCTCGGCAAGTACAGTTCCCACTGCGGCTCCGAGCACACCGAGTCCGGCGCCCGGCACAGTCATGGTGTCCCCGAAAAGCGCAATGTCGCGCGTAGGGAATATCAGGAAGAAATTGAATATCACATCCAGCACGCACATCAGCACATTGAGCAGACTGGGCACTTTCATCTGCCCCGCGCAGCGCAGCATGCCGCCGCAGAGATAGTTGAGAGTAAGCATGGGCAGGGCGGCCACAAACACCGTGAAGTACAGCGAGGCATCCGCCCGTATGGCACTGTCGCCGCCGAGCCATCCGGGGAGCGACGGCGACACAGCCACGCCGACAAGAGCCATCACGACACTGAACAACGCCATCGACACCAGACCCTGGCGCAGCACCGAACGCGCCCGCTCGGTCTCACGCGCACCCAGGCAGTGAGCCACCTGGACACTGAAGCCCATGGTGGCCATCGAACATATGCCCCAGAAGAGCCACAGACTGCTTGAAACCAGACCGACCGAAGCCGACGGCTCTGTACCCAGCCGTCCTACCATGGAGGCGTCGATATACTGCATCATGATGCTCGACAGCTGGGCCAGAATGGCAGGCATGGCAAGTTTCACCGCAAGCAGCAGTTGTTCGCGGCGGGTCATAGCGGTACCCTGTTGTATTTTCTTAATATCGCTCACAGTAGTGTATCAATTCAGATAAACAAAAAAGCACGCCCATCACTGGGAGTGCTTTTGAGTGACTCATACAGGATTCAAACCTGTAACCTTCTGATCCGTAGTCAGATGCTCTATTCAGTTGAGCTAATGAGCCATCATTGGCGCGGGAGCTTGTTTCCCGTTTGCGAGTGCAAAGTTACGCCATTTTTCTGAAACGACCAAATTTTTCGGTCATTTTTTTCGATTTTTTTATGCCAGAGCTTCGAGAGTGGCTCTGAGTGCGGCCAGTTTCTGCTCTGCGTCAGCGAGTTTCTGCCGTTCCACATCGACCACTGCCGCGGGAGCCTTGCTTACGAAGCGTTCGTTGGAGAGTTTTTTCTCCACCGATGCCTTGAATCCGGTGAGGTAGTCGATTTCCTTATTGATGCGGGCACGCTCGGCTTCCACATCGATATTGTCGGCCAGAGGCACGTTGTACTCGGTGGTTCCGACAAGGAATGAAGCTGCGGCGGGGTCTTTCGCGGCATCTGCATTGAATTCGCCCAGATTGGCGAGTTTTCTTACCATAGCGGCTGTCTCGGCATCCACTGCCGCTCCCACGGCATTTAGTGTCAGCACTTCCTTCGGAGCTATATTCTTCGAGGCGCGCACTCCGCGTACTCCGGCAATGATTTCCTGAGCTGTCTCCACCTTGGCAAGCAGTGCCTCGTCGACTGCACCGGCCTCGGGCATCGGAGCATACATGATCGACTCGCCCGGACGGCGTTCGGCCAGATTCTGCCACAGTTCTTCGGTGATGAAGGGCATGAACGGGTGAAGCAGACGCAGCAGACTGTCGAAATATCCGAGTGCCTCGTCAAGGGTACGGCGGTCAACCGGACTGCCGTAGGCCGGCTTGATCATCTCGAGGTACGACGATGAATAGTCGTCGCGCAGCAGACGGTATACGGCCTTCAGGGCATCGTTGATGCGGAATTTGTCGAAGTCGTCGTTGATTTCGGCTATGGTGGCATTCAGACGCGACTCAAACCAGCGTGCGGCCAGAGCCGATACTTCGGGCTGGGCGAGCGCTTCGTCCACCTCCCATCCGAGCATCAGGCGGAAGGAGTTCCAGATTTTGTTGCAGAAGTTGCGGCCCTGCTCCACGAGTTTGTCGTCGTACATGATGTCGTTGCCGGCCGGAGCGGCGAGCATCAGACCCATGCGCACTCCGTCGGCGCCGTAAGTGGCAATCAGGTCGAGGGGGTCCGGCGAGTTGCCGAGCATCTTCGACATCTTGCGTCCGATGGCAT
>CAMWUD010000169.1 GCA_947177365.1 uncultured Porphyromonadaceae bacterium
GAGCCTTCCAGGCCGTAAAGCTCGATGATCTGCCCGCCGTCGCGCAGGAGCATTTCGGCATACTCACCGGCCATATAGCCGATGGCCTCGTTGTCGGTTCCCATCATGGCGGTATAGCAGTCGCCGTTGATGTTGCGGTCGAAGAGCACCACCGGAATGCCTTTTTCATATGCTTCCTTCACTATCGGAGTTATGGCATCGGCCTCGTTCGGCGCCACCGCTATTATATCAAAGTCATTATCCATGAAGTATCGGATGTCGGCAATCTGGGTGGCATTGTCGTCCTGCGCCGAACGTATTTCCACCTCGGCGTCTTCATGAAAGAGAGCATCGCGACGAATCTCGTCGTTCATCTTTTCACGCCAGTCGTCGGACGAACACTGCGACACGCCAATCTTGTATTTCTTTTCCGAAGTGCATGCCGGCAACATCAGCAGACACATCAGCACAGCGGCTATCACAACAGGAAATTTCACTTCGGCTACATTTATTTTCATGGTAAGAAAGCGTAAGTATTTCGAGTACGGCAATAATTTATGAATCTGACTTCAAAGTTAGCGAATAATCTGAAAACCACGTGCGAAAACTTGTAAAATTTGAGCCGATGGTCATTTTTTTATCTATAATGCGCCATTTTTTACACTCTGTGGTGTATAATATCTGTAGCTTTGCGCTCAGAAAATTTTAATTGCCATGAATAAAATAATAAATTGCCATGAATAAAGTAATAATATCTACCGCCTGCGCTCTGCTTGCCTCCACGCTGCCCTCCGCAGCAGCCGGGGAAGGTGTGAAAGTAGAACATCTCGGCACCAACAACACTCTTGTCAGAGTAGACTCCGACAATCCGATTTTGCTCCTGCCGGTGCAGGAGAGTGTCGACGATGCCACTGTGCGTGTGATTGTCGACGGCAAAATCGCCGATACATTTTATGTGCGTCTTGCCAAGTCCAAAGTGGACTATACCGTACCGTTTGATATTTCCGCATACGCCGGCCATAATGTGATGCTGAACGTGCTCACATCGCAGAACCGCAGTTCTGTCCGCGAGGCCAAGGAAGATGTCTGCTGGAGTGCCCTCGCCACCGCAGACGACTTCGACAGCACCAACCGGGAGAAATACCGTCCTGCATTCCATCACACCCCGCTGTGGGGCTGGATGAACGACCCCAACGGCATGTTCTACGACAACGGCGTATGGCATCTTTATTATCAGTGGAATCCCTACGGCTCGAAATGGCAGAACATGACCTGGGGACACTCGACTTCGAAAGACCTTGTCAACTGGGAGCACCACCCGGCTGCAATCCGCCCGCAGGCCATGGGCTCGGTGTTCAGCGGCAGCGCCGTGACAGACAAGAACAACACAGCCGGCTTCGGTTCCGACGCTGTAGTGGCGATGTACACCACTGCCGATGCAAGCCAGACCCAGAGCATAGCACACAGCCACGATGGCGGCCTCACATACGAAATCTATCCGGGCAACCCCGTGCTGACTATGGAGACCGAGGCTCGTGACCCCAAAGTCTTCTTCAACGACTATACCGGCGAGTGGAACATGGTTCTCGCTCACGCCCTCGACCACGAAATTCTTTTCTTCTCATCCAAAGACCTTAAAAACTGGACACGCAACAGCGCTTTCGGCAAAGTCGCCGCACAAGGCGGTGTATGGGAATGCCCCGACCTGTTCGAGCTGGCTATGCCCGACGGCAGCAAGAAATGGGTGCTCATAGTGAATCTGAATCCCGGCGGCCCGTTCGGCGGCAGCGGTGTGCAGTATTTCACAGGCAGCTTCGACGGCAAGACCTTTACCCCCGACCGCGATGCCAATGGTGACATCCCCACCAAGTGGCTCGACTACGGAAAAGACAACTACGCTCTGGTGAGCTGGTTCAACGCTCCCGAAAACCGCCGTACTGCCATCGGCTGGATGAGCAACTGGCAATATGCCGCAGATGTTCCCACCATGCAGTACCGCAGCGCCAATACCCTGCCCCGCGAACTGAGCCTCTTCTCCGACCCCGCCGGTCTGACCAGAGTGGCATCACTTCCTTCGCCCGAAGTGGACGGACTCAGAGGCCGCCTGTTCAAGAAGTCCGGCGCCACCGGCCTGGGCCGCAAGCCCAAAAACTTCGTCCTGCCGCAGGACAACGACGGCATCTGCGAGATTTGTCTCGGCCTTGATGCCCCGGCAGCGAACGTCGACATCACGCTTTCAAACCAGCAGGGCGAGAAAGTTGTCATGACTTACAATGCCACCGACCGTACTCTCTCGTTCGACCGCACCGCCAGCGGAAAGACTGATTTCAGTCTGGATTTCCCCGCTGTGACCACAGCTCCGACATTCGAGACCGACGGCCGGACCGAACTGCGCATCTTCATTGACCGCAGCAGCATCGAAGTGTTCTGCAACGACGGACGTTCGTCCATGACCAACCTCGTCTTCCCCGAGTCGCCCTACACCACCCTCGGTGTAAGCGCCACCGACGGCAAGGCCAAACTCACCCATCTTGAAATTTACACCTTAAAAGCCAACTGATATACACCATGAACAGCTCCAACTCCCGGGCAGCAGCCATGCCTGCGGCCAAAAGCACACTGGCCCAGATGATTCCGGTGATGCTATGCTTCTTTGCCATGGGTTTCGTCGACCTCGTGGGCACAGCAACCAATTATGTGCAGAAAGACCTCGGACTCTCCGAGGCGTCGGCAAGTATCTTCCCCTCGCTCGTATTTTTCTGGTTCCTGATTTTCTCCGTGCCCACCGGCATGCTGATGAACAAAATCGGACGTAAGAAGACCGTGCTGCTGTCTCTCGCGGTCACCTTCCTGTCGCTCCTTATCCCTCTGTTCGGCGAAAGCTACATAATCATGCTTCTGGCGTTTTCGTTCCTCGGCATAGGCAACGCCATCATGCAGACATCGCTCAACCCGCTGGTAAGCAACCTTATCAGCAGCGACAAACTGGCATCGACTCTCACATTCGGCCAGTTCGTAAAGGCAATTGCCTCTTTCTCAGCCACTATCATCGCTCCCTGGGGAGCCGCCACTGCCATGATGACATTCGGTCTGAACTGGCGCATACTCTTCCTCATCTACGCCGTAATCTGCCTGCTGTCGCTGGCTGCGCTCGGCGCCACTCCCATCCATGAGGAGAAGGCCGACAAAGTTTCCGGCGTGGGCGAGTGCATCCGCCTTCTGGGCCGTCCGTTTATTCTGCTGTGTTTCATCGGCATCATGTGCCATGTGGGCATCGATGTAGGTACCAACACCTATGCGCCCAAGGTTATCAGCGAACGTCTGGCTCTTGACCTCAACGAAGCCATATTCGGCACTACTGTCTACTTTATCTGCCGTACGGCAGGCTGCTTCATCGGTTCAATCGTCCTGCGTATGATGCCTGCTCGCCAGTTCTTCGGCATAAGCGTGCTTATGATGGCTTCGGGTATGGCTCTGCTGATGACCAGCCACGACCTCACCCTGCTGTTCACCGGCATCGGCCTTATCGGCTTCGGCAACTCCAACATATTCTCGGTGGTGTTCTCCCAGGCTCTGATTGCAGCTCCTGACGAACGCAACGAAGTTTCCGGCCTGATGATCATGGGTCTGTTCGGCGGCACAGTATTTCCCCTTGCCATGGGAGCCGCCGCAGGTTCCATCGGCCAGCTCGGTTCCATCCTGGTGATGTCGGCCGGCGTTTTATATCTGTTGTTTTACACTCTGAAAATCAAAAAATAACCAATAATCATGAAAGACCTTGTAGTAGGCATGGGCGAAGCCCTGTGGGACATGCTCCCCGAAGGAAAGAAAATCGGTGGCGCTCCCGCCAATTTCGCATACCACGTGAAACAGTTCGGACTCGACAGCTGTGTAATCAGCGCTGTCGGCAACGACGAACTTGGCAATGAAATCATCTCCAACTTCGACAACAAACATCTCTGCCACAATATCGAGCGCGTGGCTTATCCCACCGGCACCGTACAGGTGGAAATCGACCAGGCCGGTGTTCCGCAATACGACATCAAAGAGAACGTGGCATGGGACAACATCCCTTATACCGCCAAAATCGAGCGTCTCGCCGAACAGACCCGCGCGGTTTGCTTCGGCTCGCTCGCACAGCGCAATGTGGTGTCGCGCAACACCATCAACCGCTTCCTCGACGCCATGCCCGACCGTCCCGACAACCTGATTGTCTTCGACGTGAACCTGCGTCAGGGATTCTATAACAAAGAGATTCTGTGCAACTCCATGGAGCGTTGCAACATCCTTAAAATCAACGACGAGGAACTGATTACGGTAAGCCGTATGTTCGGATACCCCGGCATCGACCTTCAGGACAAGTGCTGGATTCTTCTGGGCAAGTACAACCTGAAAATGCTCATTCTCACCTGCGGCATCAACGGCAGCTACGTTTTCACCCCCGGCAACGTATCGTTCCAGCCGACTCCCAAAGTGGAGGTTGCCGATACGGTTGGCGCCGGCGACTCGTTCACAGCAGCCTTCATTTCCTCGATACTGCGCGGACTTTCCGTCAGCGAGGCACACCGCAAGGCTGTCGAAACCTCGGCATATGTCTGCACCCAGGCAGGCGCCATGCCCGTTCTTCCCGACTCTATCACTAAGTAATAAAACCATTTTTGCCTTTTGGGAACGCCGCGTCAGTGATGACGCGGCGCTTCTTTTTCTTTTTTTGTCATCAACTGTCGGCAATATTGATATTTTTCGTAATTTTGCGGTATAATCTACTATTGAATAAGAGCCGGTTCGACAATAAATGTTAACGTCAGGGTTGCATATTTTTTCG
>CAMWUD010000170.1 GCA_947177365.1 uncultured Porphyromonadaceae bacterium
TCGGCAGCGTCAGCTGTGTATCAGAGACAGTCAGCACACCGCCGGCAAAATTCTGCAGTGTTCCGCTCAGAGCCATACCGATAGCGACACCGGCCGAGGCAAACAGCGCTATGAACGATGAGGTCTCTATGCCGAGTATACCTATCACCGTAACTATCAGTATGAAATACAGCAGCATTTTGACCATGCTCAGCACAAAAGTCGTCAGCGAGGCATCTATATGGCGACGGTTGAGTATCATCGTCAGAAGTCCGTAGATTTTCTTTATCACGAACTTTCCGACATAGAACACTATCAGCGCTATGGCCAGATTGATTGCGAACGTGGTGATATAGTTCACGAATTTGTCGAGCAGGTCGTCGAGCGGCAACGATTTCAACATTGCCACTTCTTCCTTTACACCCGGCACACTGTCGGGTACTTCTACCGGCACAACCGGCAACTGTAATGGATTCATATCTATTGGCTATTTGTTTAGAGCTGAGGCCACATCACGATACCATGATGTGGTGTCGTAGTTTTTCATCGCGGTCTGACTTTCTCCGGTGAATATAAACGTGGACAGTCCGCAGTGCGACTCTATCGGCAGGCGGCTCCAGAGATAGTCTGTGGCGTCTTCATAAAGCACTACGGCGGACAGCGCCGAACGGAATTCCTCAAGCATGCCGCTGTCATCGCAAAGTGCCTCTATGTAATATTCGAGATCGAAATGATAGCAGCGCGTCTCGGTCATATAGCGCTGCGGCTCGTAACCTTCAGGCCACGATTCTTCGGCATGAAGATATATGTCACGAACGGCAGCCGCCAGACGCGACATGCCTTCGGTACGCACAACCGACATGGTGCAGGTACGGGAACTGCCGCCCATGGCGTCATAGCAGTCGAATGTGTTGCGCGCGGCCTGCACCAGATCCGGCTCGGCTGCAAAAAAACAGGGTACATTGAGGTCGTACGGCATGCCTGCGGAGGGAAGCTCGGACGGACTCGCCACAATCATCTCGGTAGCATCGCGAAGTTCGTAGGCCACTTCCACCGCGCCCATATAGCAGCAGTCGAAATACACAAAGCTGAAATCCTCGCCTTCAAGCGTCCGCGCAAGAGCGGTAATATTCATTTTCTGTCCCTTGTCGTATCCGAATGCCTTGGGCTGAGGCGCCGCCTCTATTTCATCATCCATGCCGTCCTGAAGCCAGCCGCTGGCATGGCTCCACAGCACCAGACCGTAATCGCGAGCCGGAGCAAGCGCCTTCGTGTCGGCGAACACACGGCGCATCCGTCCGCTGCTCACCGATGACTCACTGCTGTCGTAGACGGCCAGAGTGTCAATACCGCCGCGCCTGACTTCCTTCAGCACCGGGTCGCCGGAGGCAGGCACATGATACACCAGCAGGCGACCGCCGGCAACTCCGCCCGCATCCGCCGCCTTCTGCATCTCTTCTATATCGGCCTGGTCGAATTTGCCTATGCCGAGATTGTTCGACGCCACCATATAGACGAGTACAGTGCGTCCGACTTCACCCGGACATATCACCGGCTCTGGAGCCGGCTCATCCACGCATGCGTTCAGGCATATCAGCAGCGACAATATAATAATCTGATTTATAAAGCCATTGATTACTTTCATACTACAAAGTTAGCAAAGAATCGGCATTTATCCAATCATTTTAACTAATTTTGTAGTCCAAAATCACAGCACAGACATGAATCCACAGACAATCAACATAGCCGACTATAATTATCCGCTTCCGCAGGAACGCATCGCCCTGCACCCTCTTCCCGACCGCGCGGCATGCAAGCTGCTCCACCGCGATGCCTCCGGCAAAATCAGCGACATGGTTTTCAGCCGGCTCCCCGGCATATTGCCGGCCGACGCCGTTCTGGCATATAACAACACCAGAGTAATCAACGCGAGACTCCATTTCCGCAAAACATCAGGAGCCACCATCGAGATTTTCTGTCTCGAACCTTATGAACCGGCCGACTATGAGCGCTGCTTCGCTTCCACATCGTCGTGCAGCTGGCTTTGCTTCGTTGGCAACAGCAAGCGTTGGCGCGATGGCGAGCTGTGCCTGCCCTGCCCTGCTCTCGGCACCGAACTGAAAGCCACCCGCCGCATGAAAATAGACAATGCCTCAGTGGTGGATTTCAGCTGGAACCGCAGCGATGTGACTTTCTCTCAGCTCATCGAGGCTCTCGGTGAAATTCCTGTCCCCCCCTACCTCAACCGCGCCTCGGAAGAGAGCGACACACATGACTACCAGACCGTATACAGCCGCATAGAAGGATCGGTGGCGGCTCCGACCGCCGGACTGCACTTCACTCCGGAAATTCTCAAGGAGATTTCCGATGCCGGAATTCCGCAGCTCGAAGTCACACTCCATGTCGGCGCCGGAACTTTCCAGCCGGTAAAGTCCGACACTGTCGGCGAACATATGATGCACAGCGAGTTCATAGCCGTGCCACGCGCGACCATACAGGCTCTGCACGACAGCCCTCGGCGGGTTTATGCCGTAGGAACCACCACCGTACGCACCCTCGAGAGTCTGTACCATATCGGATGTCTGATAAGCAGCGGAGAATGGACCGGAGAGGTGCCGCAATGGTATCCTTACAGCGACTCCCATCCGAATCTCAGTCTTAAAGACTCCCTGGAGGCCATACTTGCACATCTCGACTCCGCCGGAACAGACAAACTCATAGCGGCCACCCGCATCATCATAGCTCCCGGATACCGCTACAGAGTCATCAGCGGACTGATTACCAATTTCCACCAGCCGCAATCCACATTGCTGCTGCTTGTCTCGGCCATGATCGGAGACGACTGGAAGCGGGTATACAGTCATGCACTGGCTTCCGATTATAGATTTTTAAGCTACGGCGACGCTTGCTTATTTGAGAAAAAGTTGGAAGTTTGAAATTTTATTGCTAACTTTGCATCCGCAAAACGATCGGGGCGTAGCGCAGTCCGGTAGCGCACCTGGTTTGGGACCAGGTGGTCGCAGGTTCGAATCCTGTCACCCCGACGATACCCGCGCATGTGGCGTAATTGGCAGCCGCGTCAGACTTAGGATCTGATGTCTTAGGACGTGGGGGTTCGAGTCCCTTCATGCGCACAGAGTACAGCCCTTCGGCCGATTGGCCGAAGGGCTGTACTCTTTTGGTCTCCGGAGTGGAGGCATCCTTGCCTCCACAGGTCAAAGTCAGGTGCATCCGTGTAAAATAAGGTTCAAACCGAAAGTCCATGGCATCCGTGTAAAAACCTCACGCAAAGGCGCAAAGCACGCAAAGAGCTGTTTTGCCTGTCTAAAATTTCATGCAACGGATTTTCGGATTGCGCCCTCTGGTTCTCTTGTTCTATAGTCTAAAAAAAAGCCATAACCCTCTTGCTCTATTCCATAGCCTAAAAAACTACAACACTCCTGTTCTATTGCTCTATAGTCTAAAAAAGCCATAACCCTCTTGTTCTATTGTTCTATGGTCTAAAAAAAAGGCTATAGCTTTTTTATTCTATAGATAATAGACTAAAAAAGCTATAACCTTTAGTTATATAGTCTTCGTAAGCCGAAAGCTATGTGCGTGTATATACAAGGCTCAGTCGCCCATGGTACGGAGAAGCTCGTCGTTGTCGCGGGTACGCTCCATACGGTCCTTGATGAATTCCATGGCCTCGATGCTGTTTCTGTCGCTGAGGAAGCGACGGAGAATCCACATGCGGTTGAGAGTCTCCGGACGCAGCAGGAGGTCGTCGCGACGAGTGCTTGACGCCATGATGTCGACAGCGGGGAACACACGTTTGTTCGACAGTTTGCGGTCGAGCTGAAGTTCCATATTGCCGGTACCTTTGAACTCCTCGAAAATCACTTCGTCCATCTTCGAGCTGGTCTCAGTAAGCGCGGTGGCGATTATAGTGAGCGAACCACCGTCTTCGATGTTACGTGCCGCGCCGAAGAAGCGCTTGGGTTTCTGAAGGGCGTTCGCATCCACACCGCCGGAAAGTATCTTGCCGGAAGCGGGGGCGCAAGTATTGTATGCACGCGCCAGTCGCGTGATGGAGTCAAGCAGAATCACCACATCATGACCGCATTCCACCATACGCTTGGCCTTCTCCAGCACTATGCCGGCTATGCGGACGTGGTGGTCTGCCGGCTCATCGAATGTCGAGGCTATCACCTCGGCGTTGACACTGCGGCGCATGTCGGTCACTTCCTCCGGACGTTCGTCAATCAGCAGAATCATGATGTAGGTCTCCGGATGATTCTCGGCAATAGCGTTGGCTATATCTTTGAGAAGAATAGTCTTACCGGTTTTGGGCGGTGCTACGATAAGACCACGCTGACCTTTGCCTATGGGCGAGAACATATCCACGACGCGGGTCGACAGATTGTTTGTCGTGCCTGAGGTCAGATCAAACTTTTCGTTCGGGAACAAGGGGGTGAGATGTTCGAAGGCCACGCGGTCGCGGATGTAATCGAGCGAACGTCCGTTGACACGGCGCACTTCGCCGAGCATAAAATATTTGTCGTTCTCACGTGGCGGGCGGACGGTGGCTTCAACCACATCGCCTGTCTTCAGACCATGCATGCGTATCTGCTGCTGGGTCAGATATATATCATCGGGAGAGGGCATATAATTGAAGTCGCCAGAGCGCAGAAAGCCATGACCTTGCGGTTCTATTTCAAGCACTCCGGTAGCCTCGATTATGTTGGCGAAGTCATAACGCATAGAGCTGAATCCCTGCTGCTTGTTCTTCTTGTTTTTCTTGGCTCCCTGCTGGGGCTGGGGCTGTCCGGGCTCCA
>CAMWUD010000171.1 GCA_947177365.1 uncultured Porphyromonadaceae bacterium
CGGCGGTCCCCTTCCATAATCGCCGCCACCCTGCGCTGCGGCCTGTTGAGCATGAAAGGGACGTCGCGCCCTTCAAGCTTGTGCTTCACCGTGGCGCAGACCGCACACCAATATTCGAAATCATGGCGGCAACGCAGCCGCTGCCATGCGGTGGCATCGGTCTGCGCAGCCTCATAGTCCGGGTCGTCAAGCATTTCCTCCGGTATGAGCGCCTCCGGCAGACCGGCCACCGGAGTCGGAACCTTCCGGCGCCTTCCGCTGCAGCCGATACCGGTGCAGGGGTCGAAGCTGCTGTCCGCTTTTTCCGCCTCCATACGGCGCTTGTTCTCAGCTAATATTTCCTGTACGTTCATATATGAATACTATTTCGTTGATTGAAAATTCGGTGGCTGTGCCGCGCAGACTCAGCTGCCAGTCTCTTGCCGGACGGGCAAGTATCCTGCTGCCCACGGGCGAACGCAACGGCCCGCTAATACGGAAACCGCAGTCCGGCGCCGGAGCTGTATAGCTGCCGCTGCGCCGTGTCAGTTCAAGTGTGCCGCTGAAATTTTCCGCCGATATGTCGGCGGCCACGGCAAGGAGATTCGTGGCCATGGAGTCAAGGCAGCTGAAATTTACCGTCCACTCTACACGGAGGCCGGAGTCCGCGCTTTCTTCAGCAAGGTTATAAATTCCCGAGGCGGCCGAATAGGCAATCATCTTGCCGTGCGGCGAACATAAATGCCCGCCGGCAAGTCCATAATCCACCTCAAAGCGCACACCGCCATGGTCGAAGGCTGTCAGTTCGACACTGCCGTCATCTCTGACTCCGAGGAGTTCACGATGGTTGCCACACCATGCCAGCGCAGTGTAGCCGCACGCACTGCGCTCGGTCACAGCCTTGTTGGCCTGCAGACGGATAAGGTCGCCGGAGGCAACAGCCCATACCGACCCGTCGGCTACAGTCACCGCCGACATTCCCGCGCAGACTCGCGAGTCGACCGGTGTGGCTGCCAGACGGCTGAGCCTGTCGTTCGTACTCAGGGCAAGTATCCCGCCGCTGCAGAAAGCGTAGAATCGAGAACGCCCGAAATCCCATGCGCTCTGACTGCCGCCGGCCGCCGCCAAAGCCCGGACATCTCCCTTGCCCGGTGCAAGGACGGCGCTCAATGCCTGTGGCGACTCCACCGGCCCTATGGCGAGCAGGTCGGGGTATTCCACAGGCAGATCAAGGGCTGCGGGTGCTCTTGTCTCGCCGTCTTCGCTCGTCTCAATCCTGAACGGCAGCAACGTCGGATGGATATATACCGAATAGCCCAGCGAGGGATCGGCCACAAGTGAAAACGACTGTTCCCGTGCGGCTTCGCCCTGCACCTTCAAGCCGACGACCATATTGACCGCATCGGCCGACGGATAGCTCAGTATCGGTCCTATCGTCTGCGGCGCATCGCCGTTGCCCGACCCACGCCACAACACTGACCCGCCTCCGGAGAAATTCACCTTTATCCAGGCTTCCCAGCGTCGCGTGGTCACTGTAGCCGCGAACTGTGTCAGCGGACATCCGCCATAACGGCGCGCCACAAGACCGCCCCAGAGCATCGCGGCAGGCCCGGCACAGGCTCGTCTGGCACTGAAGCGGTTGGGTGGAGCCAGACTGCGCAGGCGCACATCAAAGGCAAGCGGAGTCCTGGCCTGCGCTCCTGCTGTCTGCGACAGTTCCTGCGCCAAAGGCAGCGGTGCGCCGCATTCGATTGTCACGCTGCGGTTCAGCGTGGCGAGCGAATACGTGGCAAGCGTGGTCTCAAGCATATCGGTTCTGGCTATCATCTGCATCAGACGCGCCCGCGCGCCTCCTATATTGGCGCTTCCTGCCGACACATCGGCCCCGGGCAGAACCAGGCGGCCGAAGTCGCTGTCGCTCTGCTGACTGCGGACAAGAGCCGCTGTGGCCACTGCATCGGGGTCATAGGGGTGCAGCTGAGGCAGCACCGACACAGCCACAAACGCTGCATCCGGCGGCTGTGGCTGCGGTATATCGAGCACAATACGCCAGCTCTGCGCAGTGAGAGTGTAACTCTCCACCCGGCGGCGGTCGTTGCTGCGGAGACTCACCGCATCCGTACACTGCACCCCGTCGGGATGACACAGCAGCACAGGAGCCGAACAGTATAATTCGTTCATCCCGGAATCATAAACCCGGTAGCGGGCAATCAGCGGCTGGATGAAACTGCCGCTCCCCCGCGCCGAGGCACACAGCCGTCTGTAACAGTCTGATATGTCATTACCCAGACTCCGCAGGTCGGCGCTGTCGAGAATCACCTCGCCGGGCTGATATTCCCTGCTGAGCCGGCGAGGCGCCGCCGTGGCGTCCGCCATACTGTGATGGACTGCCCTGAGCGCAATGCCATGGTAACTCTCGGCCACCGGCATAGGACGCAGCACCGCCTCACCGCCGACATATTCCACCGCCGACATGCCACGGCTATGACTCAGCACCAGACGGCGTCCGCACTGCGTGGCGCAATAGAAACTTCCGTCGAGCAAGCCGATGCTTCGCGCTGTCTTTTCGCCCGGCATAAGGCAGAACAGCTCTGGGTCGCGCAGCAGTATCAATGCCTCTCCGCTTCCGGCAGGCAACACTCCTACCGCATCAAGTTGTGCGTCAGACAGCAGCAGCGGACGTCCGACACTGCGGAGAACCGTCCTGCGCTCCGGCCCGAAGTCCGGGCGGAGATTCCGGCAGCATACTGTCGCTACTGCATGCCCGCCCACGGCGGCAGTCCGGCCGCTCACCGCAACGGGCGATATGGCAAGACGCTGTTTTTTTCTCATTGTATTCATAAAGCCCATAAAATTTTTAACTGCAAAATTATACCGCCGCACCCACTCCGGCGGCTGATAAAAAATCCTAAAACAACAGCCTCGCTTTAAAAAAAAATGCGTAACTTTGCACAAATTTATCACTACAGAAAACAATGAAAGAAGTCACCTACGAGGGCATGACTTTCGAGCCCTATATCACAGCAGATACCATCAGGAACCGTATCGCGCAGATCGGTCGCCAAATCGTAAGCGACTGCGGCGGCACCAAGCCCTTGTTCGTATGCGTCCTCAACGGCGCATTCCCCTTTGCCAGCGACCTCTTCCGCGAGGTAGAGGACATCGACGCTGAAATCACCTTCGTCAGACTGAAGTCATACGACGGCATGGGGTCCACCGGCAAGGTCAAGGAAATGATGGGACTGAAGGAAGACATCGAAGGCCGCACCGTAATCGTAGTAGAGGATATAGTCGATACCGGTCGCACCATCGCCGGCCTTCTCGACACACTCCGCGAAAAGAAGCCAGCGTCTCTCAAGGTGGCCACTCTGCTCTACAAGCCTGACGCGCTTGAATTTGATGTCAGACCTGACTATGTAGGATTTGAAATACCCAAAAAATTCATCATCGGTTTCGGCCTTGACCTCAACGGTCTGGCCCGCAACCTTAAAGACATATACGTTTTAAAGGAATAAAAGATGCTTAATGTTATAGTTTTCGGCGCTCCCGGCAGCGGTAAAGGCACCCAGAGCGAAAAACTCATAAATCAATACGGTTTGCACCATATCAGCACCGGAGAGGTACTGCGTGAACACATATCCAAAGGCACAGAACTCGGCAAAGTAGCCGATTCATATATATCCAAAGGACAGCTCATCCCCGATGAACTTATGGTGAAAGTCCTCGCCGATGTCCTTGACAACAACCCCGGAAAAACCGCCAACGGTGTAATCTTCGACGGTTTTCCACGCACCATTCCCCAGGCAAAGGCTCTCAAGCAGATGCTCGCCGAACGCCACACCAGAGTCAACGCCGTCATCGGACTCGAAGTCGATGAAGACGACCTGATCGGACGCATGCTCCGACGCGGTGCCGAATCCGGACGAGCCGACGACAACATCGACACCATCAAGAAACGCCTCGACGTATATCACAACCAGACCTCCCCTCTGCGGGAATACTACCTGCAGGAAGGAAAATACATTGCGGTCGACGGCAACCGGGGCATAGATGAAATTTTCTCTGATATAAAATCACATCTCGACAAAAAGCTCGTCAAATAACTTGACGCTGCTGGATGCCGACTACAATTCACCGGCTCTAAAACCTGAAAACAATGCCATTACAGATCAACGAAATCTTCAATGCGTCCGCTGTCCTCAAAGGCGTGGCCCGCAAAACTACCGTAATCCCGGCGCCCAAAATCAATCCCGACGCTGACATTCATCTCAAAACCGAGAACCTCCAGCTCACCGGCTCGTTCAAACTCCGCGGTGCATACTACAAAATCTCGCAGCTCAGCGACGAGGAGAAAAAGCGCGGCGTAATTGCATGCTCGGCCGGTAACCACGCCCAGGGCGTGGCTCTCGGAGCTACACACAACGGAATCAAATCGCTGATCTGTCTGCCGGCAGGCGCGCCGATTTCTAAAGTAGAGGCCACCAAAGGCTACGGCGCCGAAGTCTGCCTTGTGCCCGGTGTGTACGACGATGCCTATGCCAAGGCCATGGAACTCCAGAAAGAACACGGCTATACTTTCGTACATCCGTTCGACGACCCTCTGGTTATTGCCGGACAAGGCACCATCGGTCTGGAAATCCTCGAACAGATGCCTGACGTCGAAGCCGTAATCGTGCCTATCGGCGGCGGCGGACTGATTGCCGGCGTGGCCTTCGCCATCAAGACTCTGCGTACGGAAATCAAAGTATACGGCGGACAGTCGGCCGGTTCCCCGGCAATGTACCAGTCGGTCCAGGAAGGCCATCGAGTACCA
>CAMWUD010000172.1 GCA_947177365.1 uncultured Porphyromonadaceae bacterium
GTCCCCGAAGGCACACCATGCTGCTTCGTGGCCGGAAGTTTCAACGGATGGGATGTGGCAAATGCCCCTGAACTGACCTCTGCCGGAGGTAATCTTTTCACAATCGATCTTCCCGATGTTTCGGAATCAGCCCTCGGAGCCGGATATAAATATGTGTGCGGCCCGGACTGGAAATATGTGGAAAAGGATGCCAATGGAAATGAAATCGGCAACCGGACCAAATACAGCGGAAACGATGTCGTAGGCAGCTGGGCACAGCTGTATGTTCCCGGTGAACCTGCCGACCCGGCTCTGCCGGCCGACCCCGACCACTGCCGCGGTTTCCGCGACAACCCCACCGAGAAAACCATCACATTCATACTCGACAACAATCTCTGGAAAGCCGGAACCATTACCAAAGCAGAAGTCCGCGGATCGTTCAACGGATGGGCAAGCAAGTCGGAATACGCCATGACATACGATGAGGCTGAAGGTGCATGGACTGTCACTCTGCCCTACTCCTCTGTCAGAATCCCGGGCAACAGCGGACAGCCCGAATTCAAATTCGTGACAAACGGCTCAAACTATCTGAGCGGCGACGGACGCTCGTTCATGCCCGAGGGATACGTGTTCATGAACGGCGACAGAAACAATATCGTGGTCTTCGACCGTGATGACTTTGAAGCCATAAAAGCAAACAGCAAAATAGCCAACGTAATCAAAAAGGCTTCGGACTTCGACCTTACAACACGCGAAGGCAAGGAGGAAATCTCGAATTTCCGCGCTGTACCCGGCACAACAAAGCTTTTCCGTTCGTATCACCCGTATAAATACACCAAAACCTCCAATGCCACCGAACCTCTGCGCATACAGTATCTGACCGAACTGGCCGAGACCGAAGGAATCCGAAGCGATATATGCCTGTCGGAAAACGAGGAGCGCAACCTGCTGTCGTTTACCATAGGCGGAACTAAATACACCGAGACCATCGCGCCATACTATCAGGAAATAATCAGCAAAGGACAGGTGCTTTATGTAGGCACCGCGATCAAAAGCACACCGTCGTACAATGAAGTATACTACAACTCCGCCGGCACCAAATTCGCAGCATGGGTAAAGGAAATATGTCAGTTTATCATATCCGACAAATCCGAAGCGCCTTATCTGATACACTGCCGCATAGGCACTGACCGCACCGGCATGTTCTCGGCAACTCTGGCCGCCCTCTGCGGAGCAGAGTGGGACGAAATCGAAAAAGACTACGAAAACTCGACCCGCATGGGAATTCAGGAATTTCGTGGCGGCGGCCTGCTGCGCTACGGTTTCGAGCAGTTGCTTGGCGTGGAAGACATCACGGCTGTGCCTAATCTGACACAGGCGTTGGCCGACCTTCTTGTCTCCAAAGAAGTTATCAGCAATGATGAACTTTCTGCCTTGCGACAGAAACTCGGCGCCAAAATGACCTCCACCTGCATCGGCAGTCAGATTGCTGAAAGTGCCGAGTGTGTATCTTCTGTATATTACAATCTGGCGGGAATACCTGTAGCAGGGAACAATCTTCCGTCAGGAATATATCTGCGCTGCGATGTCATGTCCGACGGTCAGCGTCACGTATCCAGAATAGCCGTAAAATAACGCCTTGCCCTGCGGCGGCAGACCGATGACATGTATGGAAACAATACAGAACATATGAAACAATTACTACGCATCTGCTTTGTCGCCGCAGCGGCAGCTCTAAGCGTTTGCCTGCTCTGCGCCTGCAGCCATTCGGAATCTATGTCTCCGGACACAGCGGAAAGACTCACCACTCTCGACAGCATGCTGGCCTCGCGCGAGGTATTCGCCGCCGGACGCGAAACCCGCATCAGGACATCTACAAAAGACCTGCGCTCGGTGGTTTCTGACAGCGACGCCTATAATATTGGACGAAGCCTATTTTCGGCCTACCGCAATTACAGAGTCGACTCCGCCTTGTGGATTGCCGGTCAAAGGCTGGCGTTGGCAAAGAGGATGTCCGACAGCGCAAGAATATACTCGGCATCGCTGAATCTCGCCGAATGTCTCAGTGCCGCCGCGAACTACCCCGAGACTCTGGATATAATCGACAAGCTCGACCGCCACCAACTGAAAAGCTTCCAGCTGCAATATCTGTACAAAATATATTGCGACACCTATCTGCGTATGTCGCTCTCCGACGGTCTTGAGACCAACCGTATACGCTACCGCCGACTATACCGCCAGTATCTTGATTCGGCTCTCGCCGCCACTCTGCCGGAAAGCCATGAGCACTATCTGCTTAAAGCCCGGCAGTTTCTTGACGCGGGATATCCCGAAAACGCCTTGAAAGAAATAAAAACAGCGCTTGACCATGACCCTGAAAGTGCCGCTGACCCCAAAATTATGTATGTGCTCGGACTTGCATACCATGCGCTTGGCAATGACAGTGCCGAAATGGAAGCTCTCGCCAATTCCGCGATTATGTATATACGCTCGGGACAGCGAGACTATCCGTCGCTGATGAAACTTGCAGCGGCGGCAAACAGCAACGGCGACCACGACCGTGCCTACCGATATATAATGGCCGCACTTGAGGACGCCCATTTCTGCAATTCCAGATCCCGGACTTCTGAAATACTCGAACTGGTACCGCTGATCAGCTCTGCCCACTCGGCCATGGAAAAGCAGAATCTGCACCGGGCCTGGAGTCTGGCTGCCATAATCGTGGCAATGGCCGTAGCCAACGGCATCAGCTTCGTATGGGCTTATCGCCAGCTGAGAAAAAAACAGAAAATAAGCCTAAGGCTTCAGGAGGCCAACGAACACCTGCGCAACGTAAACAATGCCCTCGAAATTGCCAACCGCGACAAAATCAGCTTTATCAACCGCCTCTTCAGCATCTACAGCGACTATATCGACCGCATTGACGCATATCGCCGGCGCATTATCAAACTTCTGAAAATGTCGCAGGCCAGATCGGCGCTCGACTATCTTGAAAGCAACAAAATCGTAAGCGACGAGCTAAAGGACATGTACCGCAGTTTCGATGCGATGTTCATAGAGTTGTATCCGGATTTTATCGGCACATACAATCGGCTTGTACACGACAACGAGCGGCTGGAGCCTGACAGCAGACAGCTCCCTGCCAAGGTCCGTGTCCTGGCTCTGATGAAAATCGGCATATCCGAACCGATGGACATGGCTCGCCTGCTCCACTACACACCACAGACTGTCTACAACTATTGCTCCCAGCTCCGGGCGGCGGCAAAAGTGCCGTACAGTGAATTTGAATCCATCATGCTGTCGACGCAGTGACCTGGCATACGGCTCATGACCTTTCCGCAGCTCATACTTGTTATATATCCGGATATAACAACGAAATATCATGGGCAATAATTCTCTCTCTTCAAAAACCAAGGCACTGCTGTCCGGCAATATCCTGGCTCTGACCACAGCCATTTGCTGGGGTCTTAACGAACCTGCCAACAAGATTATCATCCCTTCCGACATTTCGGCTCAGGCTGTGGCTCTGTGCCGCATATTCGGAGCCGCCGTCATGGTCTGGCTTATTTCGCTTTTTACAAAAAAAGAGGCAATAAACCGCTCTGACTGGAAGCTTTTATGGCTGTCATCACTTATGATGCTCGGTTTCATCTATGTCTTCTCGCTCGCCTTCAACACAGCATCGCCAATCGACATCGCCATAATACTCACCTTCCAGCCCATGCTGGTGGTGGCTATTCACGCCCTGTTCATGCGCGAACATGTCGGACGGCTTGAGGCTCTCGGCATGCTTATAGCTTTCACCGGTGCGATACTGGTGATTCTTGGCGGAGGCTCTGTGGATTCCGGCCGGTTTACAGGCGATCTGCTGGCAATGGTCTGTGCTGTAACTTATTCCGTATATCTTGTACTTATCGAAGGTCCCTCGAAGCGTTATGGCACTGTCACACTGATGAAATGGGTCTTCCTTCTCGCGGCAATCCTGTCGCTGCCGCTTGTCTTCACGATTCCTTCACACGGCAAAGCACTCTGTGAGATAAGCCTGAGGCCTATGCTTGTGCTCGGTTTCATCATCTTATTTCCCACGGTGTACTGCTATCTGGTGACTCCGCTTGCCATACGACGTATCGGCAGCGAGATACTGGCCTTCTACCAGTATCTCGTCCCGGTTGTCGCCACTGTGGTTTCGCTGTGTATGCACCTCGACAGTTTTCACTGGTACCAGCCTGTCTCGTTTGCCGTCATCGTGGGCGGCGTCCTGCTGGCCAACTACGCCAAGGCTAAGAAGGTCAGCGCTTCAGGCAGTTGTCGAGAGCGGATTCAATAGCCTGGCGGTCGAGATGCTGCCCTATGATCACGAGTTTGGTCATACGGTCGCCGATTTCGGAATCCCAGTCGGCGGCCAGACGCGGATCTGATGCCAGCATCTGACGCAGCTCCTCTTCCGGTGCCGTGGCATACCAGTAGCCTGCTTCCTGAATCTTCTTCTGTACTCCGGCCTGCTCGAACAGGTACGACATGTCGGGATTGTCGGCAAGATATACCAGACCCTTGCAGCGGATGACGCCGGCAGGCCACTGCCGGTCGCAGAAGTAGTCGAAGCGATTGAGGTCGAAGGGACGCCGACGGTAATACACAAATGTCTGTATGCCATATTCCTCGGCCTCTCCCTCGCCATGATGGTGGTGATGGCCGCAATGACAATGTTCACCGCCCTGACATCCTTCCTCATGCCCGTGTCCGTCTTCATGGGCGTGATGATGCTCATGATGATGGTCGTGGTGATGGTGGTCGTCAG
>CAMWUD010000173.1 GCA_947177365.1 uncultured Porphyromonadaceae bacterium
CAGCTTTCAGCTTTGCTCAATATCATTGAAACAGACCTCGGCCCGGAATATTCAACCCCCTTGCGAGTCGCGCTTCGACACCGGAAATAGGAAAACAGACTATGATATCGACCATATTGACAAAGGTGAGGCACGAAAATTCAAAATAAATGATTAATTTTGCACTCTGAAAGCCACCAGATTTTTATAATCGTGTAATAACAAGAGCTTGTTGAACATATCAACAAGCTCATTTTGTGTAAAATAGAACATAAGAAATGAAACAACAATTTGGTAAGAGGTATCTTGTTTATCTCTATCTCCTGCTGGGTGCATTAGCTGCGTTTCCTCCTCTGGTCACTGATATGTACCTTCCGGCTCTGCCTGCCATGACCTCTGAATTCCGGACTACCGCATCAGCTGTCCAGATGAGTTTGGCCGCGTGCATATTAGGTCTGGCAGTCGGACAGCTTATCTTCGGTCCGCTAAGCGACAAGTGGGGGCGGAAACCACTTCTAAAAAGTGCGCTTGTCCTGTTCATGCTTGCCACAATCGCAAGTATATTCTCCCCTACTGTCGATGTGCTGAATATCTGCCGTTTTTTCCAAGGCCTTGGCGGCGCTGGCGGTGTAGTTCTGTCCCGCTCAGTCGCCACTGACTGCTACAGTGGCAGGGAACTCGCAAAGACTCTTGCCATCATAGGCGCAATCAACGGCATAGCCCCGGTTACCGCGCCGGTTATCGGTGGTCTGTTTTCGGAGGCTATCGGATGGAAGGGCATATTCTGCATTCTGCTGGCAATCGGAGTGCTCTTATATGGCGTTTCCGTTCCTTTTCGCGAATCGCACCCCACTGAAAGACGTTATGCCGGCACTCTTACAAGTCTGTTTGTTCAGGCAGGCGATTTGCTGAAAAATGCGTCTTACATACGCTATGTATTGATTTTCGGTATGGCGAACGCTGTCCTGTTCGGTTACATATCATCCGCGTCATTCATACTTCAGAACGACTTCGGCTTAAGTGAGCTTATGTTCGGGATTCTATTCGGCATAAACTCGCTGGGCATAGGATGCGGTTCGATGCTTTCCCTGAAACTCCGCCAGATTGACAATGCGTCGCGCTTAGGATGTACCGGAATGTTCGTCTGCGCAATGCTTCAGCTGCTGAACTATTATCTCGGATTCGGTTTCTGGGGATACGAGATTTTAGTATTCATAATGCTGTTTTCCGTCGGTATGGTATTTACTTCAACCACCACACAGGCCATGACCGAGGGCAAAGCCATGATTGGATGGGCTTCGGCTATTGTCGGAGCAACAGGCTTTTTGTTCGGAGGGCTGGTGACTCCTATAGTCGGAATAGGGGTAATTCAGTTATCTACTTACTGTGTGATGATTGTATGCTCGTTCATATCACTGGTTCTCTCTTTTAGAACTCAGACAGCATACCCGAGCAACTCAAGTACGAACGGCGCCAGCAGAGCGGTAAAAAGACCGTTGAGCGTAAGTCCGAGCGATGAGTAAGCTCCGTAGCGGTAGCCTTTCTCCATGGCCACCGAAGTGCCTACGGCATGCGCCGCCGTGCCGATCGATATGCCCGATGCTATCGGACTGCTCACACGGCTCATGCGCAGCATGCGGAATCCGGCCATGCCGCCGAATATGCCTGTACAGATCACTACCGAGGCCGTAAGCGCCGGCTGTCCGCCCATGGCCCGCGATACCTCCATGGCTATAGGAGTTGTCACCGCCTTGGGCGCCAGCGACAACACCACTTCGCGCGATGCCCCGAGCAACTCGGCTATCAGCACCACCGAAACCAGACCGACCACACAGCCGGCAAGTTCGGCCACAAGCAATGGCAATATCTGCTTCTTAATGGCTTCAAGCTGGCGGTACAGCGGCACACCGAGAGCCACTACCGCCGGTTTGAGCCAGAAGTCGATATATCGGCAGCTGCCGGAATATGTCTCATAAGAGACTCCTGCAAAGCTCAGAAATGCAATCAACACCACTATTGACACAAGTATCGGGTTCAGGAATACCAGCCCGGTACGTTTCTGCAGCAGACGCGACGCCAGAAAGACTGTGAACGTGAGCGCCAGCAGAAACATTTCATTCTCTAAAAAGCTCATGTTTTCGTCCGCTGAGGTATTTTCTTGTAATCTGGTGTATGCGACCTGTACAGGCTATAATCAGGAAGGTACTGGCTACCGACGCCCCTACGACAGGGAGCCATTGGTCGGATATGATTCCGAAACAGTTCATGCCCCCTACCCCGGCAGGCACGAAGAAGAATCCGAGATTCTTTACCAGAAAATCGGCCACCTTGCTTACCCACATTTCTCTTACAAGTCTCATCTTAAGGGAGGCTGCAAGCAACAGCATGCCTATGATACTCGATGGAACGGGTATTCCGGTAGCATAGACCACAAATTCGCCCAGTGCCATGAAGACAAAGAGCACAGCGCATTGCAAAATCATAGTTCAATCTTTTTCTTTGGAGCTGCAAAGTTAAGAAATATCCGGCACACGGCAATAGATTATGCGGGCGAAGTTGGGGTGGTAGGCGTCGAACGGATATTTCCGGTAGCTATCGTATAGGTGAGGTTCTGCTCGAGCAATACGAGCCGGTATGTCCGGGCGTCACGAACGGCGCTGAACACCTGGCCGGTGAGTTCGGTCTCCTCCAGATAGCGGTAAAGATTCTGCGGCATGCAGTCGAACAGAAACTGCTGCGGCAGAGGCTCACCATAGCCGTCGACACTGATCCAGCCGTAGTCGGAGGTGAATGTAAGTCCAGGCCCGTAAGCTATGCGCACTGTAATTGTGCCGTCCTTTGCCTGATTGTACGACTGCGCGTATGTTCCCGGCCAATAGGCTTCGATGAAATTGACTACAGGCTGAGGAATATTGTCCCATACCTCCTCATGATCATGGCATGATGCCAGAAGACAGATTGATGCGAAGATTGCGAGTATATAGCTGATACGTGTTTTCATAAGCGCTTGTTTTTCTGTGTTAACACACTCTCCGGCATGAAGGTTCAGCTCCGCATTCTTTCGCCGCCCGGATTTTTTTGCTACCTTTGCAGCATGCAGACGACAGAAGAAAGAATCATAGCCGCCGTGGCTGCTGCCTGCGGTCTACCGGCGAAGGGCGTCAGCGCCGCTATACGTCTACTCGACGATGGCGCCACGGTGCCGTTTATCAGCCGCTACCGTAAGGAAAAGACCGGCTCGCTCGACGAGGTGCAGATAAGAGCGGTGGAAACTGCCCTAAAACTCAGGCGCGAGCTTGAAGCGCGCCGCAGTTTCGTGCTGGAAGCCATCTCAGCTGCCGGTGCCTTGACCGACAGGCTGGCCGAACAGCTCGCCAATGCCGGCAGCCTGACGGAGATTGAAGACCTATACGCTCCTTTCAAACCTCGCAAACGGACACGCGCCACCATAGCGCGCGAAAAAGGTCTGGAGCCGCTGGCCCGCATAATCATGGCCGGAAACACCGCCGACTGCCGACGTCAGGCTGCCCGCTTCACAGGACAAAAGGGTGTGGCTGACGCCGATGAGGCTCTGTCGGGCGCGACCGACATTATCGCCGAATGGGCTTCGGAGTCGGCAAGGCTGCGCAATATCTGCCGCAATACCTACCGCCGTACATCGGAGATTGTCTGTCAGGCAGCCAAAGGGAAGGATGCCGAGCTGGAAGCCTCGCCATTCGCCATGTACGCGGCTTTTTCCTGTGCCTGTCGCCGGGTTTCCTCACACCAGTATCTGGCCATGCGGAGAGCCGAGGCGGAGGGGCTGCTGAAAGTGCGCTTCGCGCTTCCGGACTCAGGAGTCGGACTCGATGAGGCGCTGTGTCGGGGCTTCGTGCCCAAAAATGCGTCGGACGATTGCGCCGACATCATATCCTCGGCCGTTCGCGACGCGTCGAAGAGACTTCTGCGGCCATCGGTAGAGAATGAGATTTCTGCTTCGCTGAAAGATGAGGCTGACCGTGTGGCCATTGATATTTTCGCCGACAATCTGCGTCAGCTTCTGCTTGCTTCGCCTCTGAAGGGACACCGTATTCTGGCCATTGACCCCGGATACCGCACCGGATGCAAGGTAGTGGCGCTCGATTCCCAAGGCAATCTGCTTGAAGATTCCGTAATCTACCCCACTGCCCCCAGATGCGACACCGCCGGTGCGGAATCCACTCTCCGGCGTCTTATAGCGCGCCACAAGCTCGATGTGGTGGCGCTCGGCAACGGCACTGCATCCCGCGAGACCGAGAGATTCCTTAAAGACTGCGGACTGTTGCCTGCCGATGCTGTCTACATGGTGAGCGAGAACGGTGCATCGGTATATTCTGCTTCTGAAATCGCACGGGAGGAGTTTCCCGACAAGGATGTGACTGTGCGCGGCGCGGTGTCAATCGGCCGACGCCTGATTGACCCTTTGGCCGAACTTGTCAAAATCGACCCCAAGTCGATTGGTGTCGGACAGTACCAGCACGATGTGGACCAGAGCAGGCTTAAAGAAGCTCTGGACTATACGGTGATGAGCTGTGTCAATGCTGTAGGTGTGGATGTGAATACCGCCAGCCGGCGCCTGCTTTCCTATGTATCCGGAATCGGTCCGGCTCTGGCGGCTAATATTGTGTCGTACCGCGCGGCACACGGCGATTTCTCCTCGCGCCGCGAGCTCCGGAAGGTTCCGCGTCTGGGCGACAAGGCTTTTGAACTGGCGGCCGGTTTTCTGCGCATTTCCGGCGGCGACGAGCCTCTGGACAACACTGGCATACATCC
>CAMWUD010000174.1 GCA_947177365.1 uncultured Porphyromonadaceae bacterium
TGCGTCCGCAGCAACAAGATTTGGTACAGCCGGCGGGCGGACGCACCGGGGTGCGTCCCTACAAGACGATGTTTGCCAGTGATTTAACATAGCTGAATAGTTCTCATAATTATGAATGCAACGCGCGTACACGCAAAAAACAGCTGAAGATATGACTGACCTTATAAAAGATAGCATAGATAAAGAAGGCCGGCAGATAGCCGAGACTCTTGAGGATATAGTTGACCGTAAGGAAGAGCGCTCCGAAACGGACAGCGGCGCTGCGACCGATGAAAAGCCGGCGCCCGAGAAGACTTCCTACGACAAGATTGCACTGCTGGCGCTTGTCGTGGCGGTGATTGCCTGGGGCATACTGCTTGTGCCGGCGGTGAACAGCGGCTATGTGGCGCTTGGAGCGGCCGTGATTTCGGTAATCCTTTCGCTGTTCGGCCTTAAGTCGCGCCGGCGTGGCTGGCGCGATACCGCCACGACCGCCTTGATCATAGGCGGTGTGCTCACTGTGGTGATAGTGAGCTTTATAGTGGTCATATACGTAGGGCTTAAAGGCGTCTGACGCAGTCAGGCGCAGCTATTTGCGCCCGAAGTCGGCGGGAATCTCGCCCCACTTCTCGGTTTCCCATTTTATGATAGGATTGTGGATGCGGTGAGTCGCCAGCCATGCGTCGGCACGCTGCAGGAGCTGGAACACGCGGCTGTTTTCGGCTGTGGGCTGCAGTTTGGTGCGTGAGTGTCCGTTGCGCAGCCACGACAGAGCTGTCCGTGAGTCGCTGTATATCGGGCGTCTGAGGTCGCCGTTGCGCTCCAGCAGCGATATGGCGTGGATCAGCGCTATGTATTCGGCAATGTTGTTGGTGCCTCCTTCAAGCGGTCCCATATGGAAAATCTCTATGCCGGAGCCGACTTCCACGCAGCGATATTCCATCGGGCCGGGATTTTTGGCGCAGGCGCCGTCGACGGCCCAAGCGTCGAGCCGTATCTCAGGGAAGGCCGAATAGTTCACAATCTGCGGCTTGCGTTCGGCCATGGCTTTGTACAGACCCATATATTGCTGAGGGTCGCCACGATAGGCTTCGGTAGCCTCTTCGACCGATGAAAAACTTTTGTAGCGTGCGCCGGGCACACCGGTGATCTGCGCCTTGCACTCGTCCCAGCTGTCGTAGATGCCGGGCGACAGGCCGTGCCAGACCACGTAGAACTTGCGGCGGTTCGAGGGTGGGGTACTCATGAGAACTGTAGCATTATCGATATGTCGACATGTCGCATGTTGAGCATGCGGGCAAGCCGCTGGTTGACCGGTTTGCCCATGAAGATGTATGCGCCTTTCCGCAGGCCGGGATTGAGCTTGAGGGCATTGGCCACGCCGTCGCAGCTCAGCAGGTCGCTGAGCATGGTCATGAACACATTGCTCAAGGCCATGGCTGCCGTACGGGGTACGGCGCTTCCGGCGTTGACATAGCATATCCGGCGTCCTGTGTCGAGTGAGTTGTCGGAAGGGGAGGCAAGGGCGAGGTCGCTTTGCGGCAGTGAAGGGAATATGCCGCCGTTGCCCCCTTGGGCGCCGAGGTCGAATATGATTACGCCGCGCTTCATTTCCTGCACTATTTCAGAGGATATCTGCGGACAGCCGCAGTTGTTGCACGCTACCACTACGTCGGCGCTGCGCAGAGCCGACACCAGCACCCTCGGATGCATGGCCGATGTGATGACAGCCGGACCGAGCATGCGGTCGGCCTCGCGGAGCGAGTAGCTGTCGTTGTCGAACATCCTGACTGTCGCGCCAAGGCCTATGGCAGTGCGTGCGGCGGCCAGAGCGTCGAAGCCCGAACCTAACACTGTGACTTCGCACGGCACTATGCCGGCGACACCGCCCATCAGTATTCCTTTGCCGTGGACGGAGTCGGCTAAAAGCGACGATGCTATGGCCAGGGCTGCTCGTCCGTCGATTTCATTGAGTATGTCGGCGAAGGGTTTGCGGCTGTCGGAGTTCTCGATAAGGTCAAGTGCTATGCAGTTGATGTATTTCTGCATGAGCAGGCGCAGGGCGCGTGGGTCCTGAAGTTCGGGATGGAAGAAAGTCAGCAGCAATGCTCCGCGTTTCAGACGGCTGGCGTCGGCGTAATTTATGGCCGGCAGATGTATCACGATGTCGGAGCGGAGAGTGGTGTCGCGGTCGGTGATATGCACGCCCATACGCGAATAGGCGGCATCGCTGTAATGGATGCAGGCGGCGGCTCCGGTCTGCATGCGTACGGAATAGCCGCGCTCCACCAGTACGGCGGCGGCTTCGGGGGTCAGCGGAAAGCGTTTTTCCGAGTATGAAGTCGATGCCGGCAGGCCGATGCTGACGGATTTGGCTGTAGCCGCTGCCTGCAGCAGCATTTCAAGTGGCGTAGGGTCGTTCATTGGGTAATTGTTAGAGCCGTTTCAAAAAAAAACTCGTCTGTGTCTGAGAAATCAGACTTTGGATGCCGGGGTGTCAAGAACCCGGCTGATGAACTTCGCGGCAGTCTCCTTGATTTCCTCTTCGCTTTCAAGCCGTGATGAGTCGAACACCACGGTGGCCTGCGAGTAGAAAGGTTCACGGAGAGCCTGCAGTTCGTCTACCTTCATGCCTATGGCTTCGGGACTGCGTTCCATGCCGGCGAACATAGGGCGTGAGCCACCGGCTTCGGCGAGCCGCCTTATGTGGCGGCTGCGTTCGCACTCCAGCCTCACGGTGATTCCGCTGCGGTTCATCAGCTCCATGTTGTCGCCGTGGCAGGGAGTACCCCCTCCGCAGGCGATTATGCGAATGCCTTCGGCGATGAGGCGGCGCAGTTCCTCGGCTTCCATGCTCCGGAAGTGGGCCATGCCTTCCCGTCCGATGAGTTCGGCTACAGTGCAGCCGCAGCGGCGCTCCACAGCTTCGTCGGTGTCGGCGAAGCTGTAGCCGAGGCGTTCAAGCGCATGTCCGAGAGTGCTCTTGCCACAGCCGGGCAGACCGAGCAGGAAGACAGCAGCCATCGTCTGTCAGGATTTTTTCTCCAGGTCTTTTTTCAGCAGGTCGCGGATTTCGGCAAGGAGTTCCTCCTGTGTCGGGCCTGCCGGAGCCGGAGCGGCCTCCTCTTCTTCCTTGGCTTTCTTGAGTTTGTTTATCATCTTTATGGCGATGAAGATACAGAAAGCTATGATCAGGAAGTCGAATACAGTCTGGACGAAGGCGCCCCAGGTGATGGCTACCTCGGGGGTGACAACTTCGGTGCCGTTCATCACGGCCTGCTTGATTACGAACTTGTTTTCGCTGAAGTTGAGACCGCCGGTCAGCACGCCGATACCCGGCATGATGATGTCGTTGACCAGAGAGCTTACGATTTTGCCGAAGGCACCGCCGATAATCACACCGACGGCCATGTCGATGACATTGCCCTTCATGGCGAATTCCTTGAATTCCTTAATGAAATTTCCCATATCTGTATGAATGTAATGTTAGTTGTTAGTTAACGCCTTGGCAGAGGCGTAGGTTCAACGTGCGGCCATGCGCCGCAGCGCTTCGGTTGCGAGAATATAGACGTCGGCTCCGAAGCCGCAGATGCTTCCGGCGCATACCGGGGCTATGAGCGACTGGCGGCGTATGCTCTCGCGGGCGTGGATATTGCTCAGATGCACTTCCGCCACCGGCACCGGAATCGCCGCTATCGCGTCGGCGAGGGCGAGCGAGGTGTGGGTATAGGCGCCGGCATTGAGCACAATGCCGTCAAGACCGGGTTCGCTGTAGCCGAGACGTTGCAGCTCGTCGACCAGCGCACCCTCGCTGTTGCTCTGGAAAAACACGAAGTCGGTGTCGGCGAACTCCTCGCGCAGGCTGAGTTCTATATCATGCAGAGTCCGGAGTCCGTAGATTTCCGGCTGCCGCTTTCCGAGCAGATTGAGGTTCGGGCCGTTTACGATTGCTATCTTCATCAGTGGCGCAGTTCTACTTTGGTGGTAGGAGGCAGTTCGCGGTTGCGGCGGTCGACGGCATCGATTACTTCGTGGGCAAGATGCAGGAATGCCTGTGCGGCTATGCTGTCGCCCAGAGCTATAGGCTCGCCGTTGTCGCTGCGCTGGCCAACTGCGGCCACCAGCGGTATGCAGGCCAGCAGGGGCACCTTGTATTCCTCGGCCAGACGCTGGGCGCCGCCGTTGCCGAATATATAATATCGTTCATCGGGATGGGCTTCCGGAGTGAACCATGCCATGTTCTCCACTATGCCGAGTACGGGCACATTGATTTTGCTGTCGGTAAACATGGCCAGACCCTTGCGGGCATCGGCGAGAGCCACCTCCTGGGGGGTCGACACAATCACGGCTCCGCTTATGCCGAGGGTCTGTACCAGAGTGAGGTGGATGTCGCTTGTGCCGGGTGGCATGTCGATGAGGAAGTAGTCGAGTTCGCCCCAGTCGGCCTGTTCGATGAGCTGCTTCAGGGCGTTCGAAGCCATGGCTCCGCGCCATACCACCGCGCTGGCCGGGTCGACCAGCAGACCGATGGAGAGCAGCTTCACACCGTATTTCTCCACGGGTATGATCAGATTGCGTCCGTCGACTTCGTGCATGTACACTTCGGCTCCTTCGATGCCGAACATCTTTGGTACCGACGGGCCGAATATGTCGGCATCGAGCAGCCCCACCTTGTATCCTTCGCGGGCGAGGGCCACGGCAAGATTGGCAGCCACGGTGCTTTTGCCCACACCGCCTTTGCCCGACGATATGCCT
>CAMWUD010000175.1 GCA_947177365.1 uncultured Porphyromonadaceae bacterium
TTCAAGCAGCAGAGGGCATACGCGAGCTGAGGCCGTCGCGAGGGCGCGGAGATGTGTACATGATACAGCTTCGATTACAGCCGCCCCCCAGTCATCTCCTCCGAATTGGCTGGCGACGGCAGCATTAGCGTACTCTGCACCGTGACCAACATCGGCAAGACCGCCGGTAGCGATGTTGCCCAGCTCTACGTACGCGACCCGTTGGCATCGCTCGCACGTCCGGTAAAAGAACTCAAGGCTTTCGAGAAATTCTCGCTTGCGCCCGGAGAATCCCGCGATATAGTATTCACTCTGCCGGCATCGGCTCTGGCATTCCACAACTCCAAAGGCGAACCCGTTGTGGAGCCCGGAGAATTCCATCTCTGGGTCGACAACAGCTCGCAGTGCAAATCCGAACCTGTAATATTTGAAGTAAAATGAAACGCTATATATGTATGGCGCTTGCAATCGCGGCCTTAGCCTCCTCCGCAAGCGCAAAAAGCCCCAAAAGAGGTGTAAGCGAGGACAGTTTCTCAATCGAGAAGCAGATGTCGGTCCTCGAACCGGGTGTGAGCTGGTATTACAACTGGAGCGCTGTCCCTGGCAAGGGATACCAGAGCCAGGTGATGAACTACAACGGCTATGAATTCATACCCATGGCCTGGAACGGCAATTTCGACGAGCAGGCCATGCGCGACTATCTCGCCGCCCACCCCGAAGTGAAATACCTGCTCGGCTTCAACGAGCCAAACTTCACCAAACAGGCCAACATGACACCCGCCGCCGCTGCCGAAAACTGGCCACGCCTTCAGGCCATTGCCAAAGATTTCGGTCTCAAGCTCGTGGCGCCTGCCATGAACTATTCGCCCAACGCCCCTTATCAGGACCCGACAAAATGGTTCGATGAGTTTGTGGAGCTTGTGGGCACCGACGCCTTCGACTTCGTGGCCATTCACAACTATGGCGGCCTGGGCGTGATGAAGACTCTCGCCGGCACCTTCCACGAACGCTATGGAAAGGATGTCTGGGTGACCGAGTTCTGCTATTGGCCCGAAGAAGGAAACGCAAACGCCCGTGTAGAACCCGACGTACAGATTCAGTCGATGGTCGAAACCGTAGAATGGCTCGAGAAGACTCCCTGGATTTACCGCTACGCATGGTTCAAGCCTATAGGCATACATGAGAACACCGCCACTTCGTGGGGACCCTGCTACGGACTTATCATCAGCGAGAACGGCCTCGGCGACCGCCGGCTTTCGCCTCAAGGATATGTCTACCTGCACATGAGCGATTTCGACCCCGAAAGATGGCACGAGTGCGGCAGTCTGGTTCCTGCATCGGAATACTCTGCCCAGAACGGCATTTCTCTTGCGCCGGGCAGCAATCCCGAGGCTCCGAAGCCTATCGAAATCTCACGTTTCAGCGCCGGAGCATGGGCAGACTATCAGATTGATGTGCCGGAAACCGACACTTATACCCTCAGCCTGACCGTCAGCGGCAAAGGAGAGCCGGTACGCTTCGACCCCACTCTGGCCATCGAACTGGTCGACGGTGACAACACAAGTGTACTGTCCGAAGCCCGCAAATACACTCTCTCCGGTGATGACGCCATCTACACCGTGCTGAAATTCGACATCAGCCTCGAAAGCGGACACCGCACAATCCGTATCCACGATACAGCCCCGTCGGAACCGAGCGGCATCCGGCTCTCCACTCTCCGCATCGACCCCAAATCGTCGATAGCCGATATTCTCGCCGACTCCTGCGACTCCGATGCCGACAACAAAGTCTACAGCATCGACGGGCTGCCTCAGAACCCCGATTGCCTCGCTCCCGGCATCTATATCCGCAGCGGCAAAAAATTCGTAGTGAAATAACAATTCAATAACATACTAATCTTTACCTTATGAAAAAGCTCTTACTCGGTGTCATGGCAGCCCTCACCGGCCTGTCGATGAACGCAGCCGACTATGTCGTCTACCAGAACGGCACTCTCGGCGATCTGAAAGTCTATGGATGGTGGAACGCCGGCATTGACTTCAACGCAGCCAATCCTGACGGCGACGGTCAGGTGTTCACCTTCAAGGCCGAAGACGGCGGTGCCGCGGCTTCCATGGGCATCAACGCCGAAGCCGCTGAAATGACCACCGGACCGCTCCACTCAGCCACTCTCAATTTTGAATGGTTCGCCACCACTTCCGGACAGAAATATACAATACGTCTCACCTCTCGGTCCGAAGAGAATTATTCCTTCACTACCACAGCCGAAAACATCGGCAAATGGAATAAAGTTCAGCTCAACGTGGCTGAGACTTTCCCCGCAGTGGCCAAAGAATGGCTTGAAGATGCAAACAACGGCGTAGGATATGTGTTTTCCGTAGTGATGGACAACGGCACTGCCGAATCGGCCATCAGCTTCAACAACATCGTATACACCGGAACTGACGAAGCCTGGGAAGCACCGGTCAAGGAAGAACTCCCCAAACCGTCTTTCGTGCCGGTTCCCGTTCACGACGCAGCTTCTGTTGTGGCTCTTTACAGCGATGACTATCCCCAGGCTACAACCTTCGGCATCGGCGGCTGGGGACAGGCTACCAAAACGCTCGAGGTCAGCTTCGAAGGACGCAAGGCCATGAAGGTAAGCAATTTCAACTACCTCGGTTGGGAACTCGGCCAGAATCTCGACCTCAGCGGCTGCAACATGATGCACGTCGACTTCTTCGCAGCCAATGAAGGCGGCTTCGGATTCACCCCTATCGGCGGTGGAGAAAACGTATGGAAAGCCGAGACTGTCAAGGTTGGCGAATGGAACAGCTACGATGTGCCTCTGAGCCACTATACCAACGTGAACTTCGCCAATGTATATCAGGTGAAATTCGACCAGGGCAGCGGCAACGAAGGTTATATCGCCAACGTATATTTCTATAAGGACGAAAACATCAAGAGTCCGGAATACGGCGGCGTATGGTACGGTCACATCGAAGGCAACTGCACCAAGGACAGCAAAGACTATTTCGTGACCATCGACTATGCCTTCACTGCAAACGAAGACGGCTCCATCGGTATCGAAGCCTCTATCGAAGGCGATGAAGACCTTGATGCCGGCCACCAGATCCACGTTATCGGCAACGGTGCCGACGAATGGGTGACACTCACCCGCCAGGACGACCTCTGGATTGGTAAAACCTCATCACTGACCTTCGAGCCGGGCAATCCTGTAAACGAAATGGAATTCTACCTGCCCTATGCCGGCGGCGTATTCCACGATTTCGTCCGCGACTATATTTTCGGTGCTTCGAACCAGAAGCCTGCCGCCGCTCCCTCTCTGCGCCTTAGCGCAAGCGTAGGCGACATCACTGCCTACAGCGCTGTAATCAGCTACACTCTCAACGCATCGGACGACTTCAACGGCTCTGACGTGAAAATCCTGCTCAACGACGTGGTTATCGTCGACAACCCCTACATGCTCGAGAATCTCCAGCAGAACACCGAATACACCCACACCCTCAAGGCTGTGGCCGAACTCGACGGCGAGACTTACGAAAGCAAGACTGTGACTCTCTCGTTCCGCACTCTGCGCGACGGCGCTGTGGCCGCTGTATGGCACGGCATCGCCGACGGCATCATCGCCAACGCATATCTCCCCGGCGAAAATCCCGAAACCGACCGCCGCAACCTCCCCATAAGCATCGAGACTACCCTGACCTACAACCCCGACCAGACCATGACAGTCGATGCGACTTTCCACGGTCAGCTTCCCGTTGGTTTCGTGCCTCATGTAACCCTCCGAGGCAAATACGACCGCAAGCCCCTCACTCTGGTCGAAGGCACTACCTACACCGCCACAACTCCTGCCGACGTTACTTATGAAGAAGGCGAGGCATTCGACTATCTCTATTTCTTCATCGCATATGACGGCGGCGATACCGGCAACGGCAACGCCATCCAGGGCTATCGTGCAGGCGACACCAACGAAGGCGTGGCATACGGCGAGGCTGCCGACATAGACCTCTTTGTCACCAACTCCGCACTCAGCATCGGCGCCAAGGCCATGGTTACCGCAGTTGTAAAAGACAATGCAGGTCACTATCTGCTCGACGAACCTGCTGTGCTTTCTGTCGACAACGACGCATTCTCTCTCAGCGGAAACTCGCTCACTGCCAACAGCAAGGGTATTGCCACTCTTACCGCCACCGCAGGCCAGATCAGCCGCAGTGTGACTGTAAGCTGCATCAACACCGCCGATGCCGTCAATCTCTACACCGCCGGCTGCACTCTTGAATCAGACCACGCCAACCCCGAACTCGCTTTCGACAACAACGAAGGCACTCAGGTGGAATGGAACTGCGCCGATGGCGATGAGCATTACCTCACCGTTGATTTAGGCAAGGTGCGTTCGGTACAGTCGATCGAACTTGTATGGGAAGGTGCCAGCGCTGTCGAATACACCATCACCCTTTCCTATAACACTCCTGCCACTGAAAACGGCATGGCACTTGTGGAAGGCGACAATGTAACCCGTGTATTTGAAGTCAACGATGGCGAAGGCGGCGCCGGTGTCACCGCACGCAAGACCGTCTACAACGATGACCTCAGTGCTTCTGACGCTCAGTTCATCCGCCTCGACACCCGCAAGGCGTTCAATTCCGGCTGGGGCATCAAGCTGAAAGAAATGCGCATCCTCGGCAACGACAACACTCTGCTCGCAGTTGAGAATATCGTGGAAGGCGA
>CAMWUD010000176.1 GCA_947177365.1 uncultured Porphyromonadaceae bacterium
TCTGCGAAAAAATATGCAACCCTGACGTTAACATTTATTGTCGAACCGGCTCTTAGAATTGTTCAGAAAACTACTTTGCTCACATTGCCACCACGGCGACAAATATACAGGCCGGAGCCAACACGCCCGGCAGGAATTTTGCGTCCCGACAGGTCGTAGTATTCGGTCGCTTCGTCCTGGTCAGCCTCAGGCATAACAGTTCCTGTGATTATAGGATCTTTGCCGTCGACCTTCTTGGCCATAAAATTCAACGAATTTGCCATCAGACGCCGGAAGTTGTAATTATAGTTGTTCTCGGCTGCATTGGTGTCGAACTTGGGAGCGAACACTCCACCGCCGAGACCGTAACAGAGAATGGCTCCCTGCTGCTCGAACGGCACAAGTCCGTCGTCCGAAGCCTCGCGAGCCTGCGGCTGAGTACGGAAGAGCACCATTCCGGCAATGTCGCCGGCAACCACCTGCCCCCATGTACCGATTACCGTGCAGTTGTATCTGCTCTGGAACTTCTCGTTAAGGTTTCTACCGTAGTCGTCTTCTCCAAGACCGAGTTCGTTCAGATTCCACAGCGAATTATGGTCAGACTTGAATGTCTCCCCTTCTTTTGAGCCTTGAACCGGTATGGCCATGTAGCTATATGCGCCTTCAGTAATAAGTTCCTTGTCAAGATTGCTGAATATGAACGAATCGTTATAATCGCGGAACTCGGGGCCGTCGGCCGACTGTACATGGTCGTAATCCGCCTGACGGTCGATGCAGATTCCGGCATTGAGATAGAACACCGATTTATCCCAGCGCCCTTCACCGGAGGAATAGACATTCGGTGCCGGCACATCGCTGATTTCGCTGATCAGCTGAGTGGCCTGCTTCGTAAGCATCACATTTCCGCCGTCGGCAAGAAACTGTTTCAGCGCCTGATATATCTCGGGGCTGAATATGTCTCTGACGGCCTGCGCGGGTTCTTCGTTGAAAAAGCGGTGGATATTGATCCATATCACATCGAAATATTCCGCCGACAGGCGCTCGCGGAAATTGTCCGGTGTTATGACATTGAAATGATATTCGCCGTTGGTGCTGTAGGGTTTGGCAAGTTCGGAGTGCACGTTATACTCGCCGGTATCGTGCTGTGAGAGGAAAAGCCAGCCTGCCGCCTCTTCATTGGGGTAAGGACTCAGATAGCCAACCCATGAAGCCGGAATAAGCATGGCCACACGCTCGTTGGCCATGGCCGTGCTGAAAACCGATGCCACTAAAAAGGCGGCTATGAATGATAGAAAAGATTTCATGAAAAAGGATTATTAGAACTGTTGTAGCCGGACACCGCAACCGATGCGGTGTCCGGCCTGAGAGTTATTCGTTAAGGTAATCGATGCAGTTGCGGGTAAGACGCTCTACATTGGCCTGATATTCGTTGCCGTCGGTCTGGTTGAATTCATAGGCGCTCAGACCAATGGCCACGCAACGGCCTGCGCGGGTGTCGGTCGAGGGGAAGCTGAGCATGCCGGCCACAGCGTAGTCCACCACATGTCCCCAGGTGGCCACCACCTCGCAGTGGTTCTGGTTCTGGAACTGCTCTACGGTATTTTCACCTTCGGCGGTATAGCGGTAGGCGTTGAGGTCCCAGCAGCAGTTGTGGTCTTCGCGCCAGCCCGGTCCCTCAAGCGGGAAAGTCTGGTGCGAGTACTGGTCGCTGGTAGTGAGTCCCTTGAAGAACACATCGTTGCGGTGGTCGTATTTCAGACCGATATTCGCATTGATTGTCCATACATCGTCGCCACGGCCGCCTTCGCCGCTGCCGAAGATGTTCGGCGCATATTCCGGGGCAAGATAGCCGTAAGGCACTGTCAGCTGAGTGGCGAACTTGGTCAGGAGTACATTGCCACCGGCTGCTATATAGTCGGTCATGACATTCACAGCCTTGTCGCTCACAATTGCCGCAGGCAGGTTATACCATCCCATAGTCAGGCCTACCTGGTCGATATGCACCCATACCACAGGGTAAAGGGCGGGGTCTATTTCTGTCACATCTGCTGCGTTGACGAATTCACAGTCACCGCCGTAAGTCGCTTCCAGCCAGTCGGCGGCAGCCACCTCGTCGTCGTCGGTCAGCTGCGCGCGGTCGCAGGGCAGAAGCATGGCTATCTTTTCGTTGGATATGATGTCGAAGCGGGTGGTACAGCCCTCCGACACACGTCCGTCGGCGTACATCACTTTTACAGTATATGCCACATCCATGCCGGGAGCGGCACGCTTTATCTCATAGCTTGTGACTGCGCCGTCGAGTGTGGCGATAACCTCGCCGTTGCGCAGAATCTGCACGCCGCTTATGCCCTCGGCCTGGGGAAGTGTCCAGCTAAGCGACACCCGGCGGCCTTCGACATCAGAGGTCAGAGCCTCCGCAGCAGCAGAATAAGGAGTTTCGGGTATGTCCACGCCGGCGCAGGAAGCCATGCCCACTGTAGCGGCGCGCGCCACGAATATCGGAAGAATTCTATTGTTTTTCATTGTCTTAAGCTTAGAAGCGTTATTTCTTTTCATACAGTCCGCCCGAGTTCTGTACTTCGGCCAGAGGAATCGGGAAGTAAATCTCGTCGGCGCTCATCGATGCCGGAGCCAGATAGCTGCGGATTTCCGACTCGCTGCGATAGTATTCGTTCATGGTCTCTACTGCCACACCCCAGCGCACGAGGTCGAACCAGCGGTGGCCTTCCATGGCAAGCTCCAGACGGCGTTCCATGCGCACGGCGCGGCGGGCATAGTCGCGGGTCCAGCCTGTGGCCGGATACTGGCCTACCTTATAGCTTGCAATCGACGGATTGCAGTCTACAGGCGAGTAAGCCGGGTCGACCGAGCGGGCAGCCTTGGCACGCACATCGTTGATGAGCTTGCGGGCTGTCTCGAGGTCTGTGCCAAGCTCAATCAGAGCCTCGGCCTTGAGCAGAAGGATGTCGGCATAGCGGATGAAGTTGAAGTTCAGACCGCTCGCGCCCCAGGGGAAGCCCTGCACCATATCGGGGGAATCGGGGTCGATCAGGCCTTTCTTGCCTGAGTATTCGCCATAGATGTCATAGGCGCGGCACCAGCCCATGGTGTAGGTGTAGCCACGGAAAGGCATGCCGATACGGCCTACGGTGAAGTCGAGACGCGGGTCGACGTTTCCGGCATAGTTGGTGGTGACACGCACATCGTTGAATGTGCCGTCGAGATAAGGCAGACCGTTGGCATCGGTGCGGAAGGCGTTGACGAGGTTCTGGCTGGCCAGGAAGAAGTCGTCGCCGTTGCCGAAGAGTTCGCCGTCGCTGCGGGTGGTGTTCAGCAGGTTGCTCCAGTTGATCTGGGCATTGTCGTTGGAAGTGGAACACTGCTGGGCGAAGATAGACTCATAGCTGTTGTTGAACTCTATCTTCGACATATCGAGATAGTTCTGGTAGAGCTGGTATTTGCCCGAGCCTATCACATAGTCGGCGTATTCCACCACTTCACTCCAGCTTGAGGTGAAAGCCGACACTTTCGCATGTATGGCGGCTGCGGCATAGCGGTTGACAGCGCCGGCGGCAGCCTGCGATTCCGGCAGCACCTTGTATGCGTCGGCGAGGTCTTTCTTTATGAAGCCGAAGATTTCATCACGGCTGAACTCGAACGGACTGGCTGTGTTGGGGTCGTCGTTTTCGGTAAAGTAAGGAATGTTCTCGAATATGCGAATCAGGTCGAAATAGTAGTAAGCGCGGAGTGTCTTGAGCTGCGCTATATAGTTTTCGCGGTCGCTGAGATTCTGTGCGGCGCTTACAGTGGTGATGGCCTTGTTGCATCGCGAGATTGCGAAGAAATTGTTCTGCCATTTGTTGAGGCAGCTCACGTTGTCGCTCTGGATATTGCTCATTTCCAGCAGGTGGATGTTCGCTTCCATACCCAGACCGCCGCCGCCCTTGTATGCGTCGTCGGAGCGTACGTCGAAAATCCAGTTGGTGCTCGGACCGGCGAATGCCTCGTTGTTGCCGAAGTAGTGGGCCTGCAGACCGGCGTATGCGGCAGCCATGAGTCCGTCGACCGACTCTTCGTTGATCTGACCGTTTGATATCTCACCGTTCGGCTCCATGTCGAGCATGGAATCGCAGGCGGTGGTTCCGGCAAGGACGGCGGCTGTCAGCGCGGCCAGCATGGCCTTGCGGCTTATATTTGATATATTAAGTTTCATGTATTTTCAGGTTTGCGATATTAGAATTTCATGTTCAGACCGAGTGAAATCACGCGGCTGCGGGGATAGGGGCCGCGGTCGACTCTCGCGCCGTACTCGCCAAGAGGCAGCTCGGGATCGAGACCTTTGTACTTAGTTGCGGTGAACACGTTTTCAAGCTGGGCGTATACATTGAGTGAAGATGCGCCGATGGGGCGAAGCACCTTGGCCGGGAGCTGGTAGTCGAGCTTGATGTATTTCATCTTGAAGTAGCTGCCGTCTTCCACCAGCCATGTGCTCATGCGGTTTTCGTTGTTGTCGTCCGAAGCGGCAAGAGCGGGGATATCGGTGTTGGTGTTGGTCGGAGTCCAGGCGTTGAGAATGTCGGCGCTGCGGTTGGTGCTCACATCGCCGAAGCCCATCAGGTAGAGCTGGCCTTTGGTAGCGTTCCAGATGTCGAAGCCGAAGTCGCCGCAGAAGAAGGTGCTGAGGGTGAAGTCGCGGTA
>CAMWUD010000177.1 GCA_947177365.1 uncultured Porphyromonadaceae bacterium
ATGTCCTTTGCATAGGTCGTAAATTAAATATTCTTATCCCGAACTCGCGTTAATAAGAAAGCGTGCAGCCTGACGAAGCGGTATTATCCGGACTTCGCAGGCTGCACGCCTTGTTTTTTGCCGCGTTGCAAACTGTTAGAGCAGCGACTCGATTTTGGCCTTGAGGGTTTCCTTGTTCTGGGAACCGGCGAGGCGGTCAACCCGTTCGCCATTCTTGAAGAAGAGAATGGTAGGGAGCGACATGATGCGGTAGGTGGTGCTGAGGTCGCCTTCTTCTTCTACATTATACTTGCCTATGACGGCACGGTCGGCGAATTCATCGGCGAGTTCATCGATGATGGGAGCCATGGCCATGCAGGGGCCGCACCAGGTGGCCCAGCAGTCGATCATCACGAGCTTGCCGCTGGCGATAATCTGCTCTACGTTGGAGTCTGTGAATGTAAATGCCATTGTAATAAATGTTTATGCTGGTTGTACTTTATATGTTATGTCGGGTATGGAGTCAAGGTCTTCCATAAGTTTGCGGTCAAGCGCTATGCGGAGACCCGATGCCAGATTGACCGAGCGGTTTATTTCGGGGTCAAAGATACATAAATTTAGCTTACCTTCGATGCTTTTTTCAGTATTTATTTTTTCGCTGTGTTTATTTTCAGCTTTCATACGGTCGCAGATTATGGTCATGGCATCGCCTTTGAGGGCGTCGATTGGCAGAGTGAGTGTCAGGCCGCCTATCATGGTGCCTTTGACTTCCTCCAGTAGTTGTATTGTGCCGATGTTGAAGCGTATCTCGCCTCTGGCGTTAAGTTTGTAGATGCCTCTGACGAGTATGGCGAGTCCTTCCTGTCCGAATTTGCGGTAGTCGAGCATCTGGCGGCTGAAGAACACTATCTCGCCGGTGCCGGTGAAGTCTTCGAGCTTTATGATGCCCATCTGTGAGCCGCTCTGCAATGTTCGTTCGCTGTATGAGGTGACTATGCCGCCGAAGCTCACTTCCTGTCCATCGGCATGCGATTCTTCGGCAAGCGCTTTCAGCGTGTGGCTCACTCCGTAGTTCAGTTCCATGTAGTAGGGGTCGAGCGGATGTGCCGACAGATACATGCCCACCAGTTCGCGCTCTTTGTCAAGGCGCACGATGTCGGCCCAGGGCACTGCAGACGGTATCTCCGGACGTCCGGCAGTGTTGATTTCCTCCTCGAAATCGCCGAAAAGCGACACTTCGTTGGCCTGCTTCATGCTCTGGAACTGGTTGCCGTAGCGCAAAAGGACTTCGCTCATGGTCTCGCCGCGGCTGTTCGGCTCCACAAGGTCTTCGCGCTTGATGCCTTCAAAACAGTCGAAGGCTCCGGCAAGGGCGAGCGACTCGAACACGCGGCGGTTGACAGAGCCCGCCGGCACTCGTTCCACAAAGTCGTGGATGTCGTGGAAAGGCCCGTTGGCCTCGCGTTCTGCTATGATGTCGCGTACGACATTGCCGCCGACGCCTTTGATGGCCGAGAGCCCGAAGCGTATGTCGCCCTGACGGTTGACACCGAACGAGCTGTACGATTCGTTTACATCGGGTCCTTTTACGTTGATGCCCATGCTCTTGCACTCGGCCATGAAGCCTGTGAGCTTGGTGATGTCGGTAAGGTTGCGGCTGAGTACGGCCGCCATGTATTCGCTCGGGTAGTTGGCTTTGAGATAGGCGGTCTGGAATGCTACCCAGCTGTAGCATGTGGCATGCGACTTGTTGAATGCGTACGATGCGAACTTTTCCCAGTCGGCCCAGATTTTTTCGAGTACTTTGGGGTCGTGGCCGTTTTTCTGACCGCCTTCAAGGAAGAGGGCTTTCAGGGCGTTCATCTTGTCGATGAGCTTTTTACCCATGGCTTTTCGCAAGGTGTCGCTCTGGCCTCGGGTGAAGTTGGCCAGCAGACGCGACAGAAGCATGACCTGCTCCTGGTAGACGGTCACGCCATAGGTGTCCTTGAGGTATACCTCCATCTCCGGGATGTCGTAGATGATGGGCGACTCGCCGTGCTTGCGCTTGATGAAGTCGGGTATGTAGTCCATAGGCCCCGGTCGATAGAGGGCGTTCATGGCTATGAGGTCCTCGAATGTCGAAGGCTTGAGTTCGCGGAGGTATTTCTGCATGCCGGCCGACTCGAACTGGAATGTGCCTATGGTCTTGCCCTGGGTGTACAGCTCGTATGTTTTGGGGTCGTCAATCGGAATTTTCTCAAGGTCGATGTCTATGCCGTGGGTCTGACGGATGTTGGCCACGGCTTCTTTGAGTATCGATAGAGTCTTGAGTCCGAGAAAGTCCATTTTGATCAGACCGGTCTCCTCGATTACGCGTCCTTCGTACTGTGTCACCAGCAGTTTGCCCTCGGTCTTGTCGGTGGCGGTGCTGACAGGCACCCAGTCGGTGATGTCGTCGCGGCAGATGATTACTCCGCAGGCGTGCACTCCGATGTTGCGCACGTTGCCTTCGAGCTGGCGTGCATATCTGAGTGTGTCGGTAATCAGAGGATTGCTGCTTTTTAGCTCCGCTTCGAATTCCTTTACGTGGTCGTAGCAGTTCTGCAGGGTGGGCTTCAGCTCCTTGCCGTTTACCACCGGCATTCTGGCCGGAATGAGTTTGGCCAGTCGGTTGCTTTCGGGCAGGGGAAGGTTTACAACTCGTGCCACATCCTTTATGGCCGACTTGGCCGCCATTGTGCCGTAGGTGATGATGTGGGCCACTTTTTCCTCGCCGTATTTGCGGGTGACGTATTTGAGCACTTCAGCCCGGCCGTCGTCGTCGAAGTCGATGTCGATATCGGGCAGGGATATACGGTCGGGATTAAGAAAACGTTCGAAAAGAAGGTCGTACTTTATGGGGTCGATCTGCGTTATGCCCAGACAGTATGCCACCACCGAACCGGCGGCCGAGCCACGTCCGGGACCTACGCTCACTCCCAGCTCCTCGCGGCCTACGCGGATGAAGTCCTGGACTATAAGGAAGTATCCGGGGAAACCCATGGTCTTCATTATGTGCAGTTCGAACTTGATGCGCTCGTTCAGTTCGTCGGACAACGGACTGCCATAGCGGCGTTCGGCTCCTTCGTAGGCCAGTTTTTTCAGGTAGTCGGCCTCGAATTTGATACGGTACAGTTTTTCGTAGCCGCCGAGCTTCTTGATTTTGTCTTTGGCGTCTTCCTCGCTCAGTACCACATTGCCGTTCTCGTCCTGGGTGAATTCGTCGAACAGCTCTTTTTCGGTGATGCGGCTGCGGTATTCCTCCTCGGTGCCGAAGCTGGCCGGAATCTCATAGTTGGGCATGATGGGGGAGTGGTCGATGCAGTAGGTCTCTACTTTGTCGAGGAGCGTCACGGTGTTTTCTATGGCTTCCGGCAGGTCGGCGAAGAGCCGGCTCATTTCGTCGGTGCTTTTCAGCCATTCCTGTTTTGTATAGAGCATGCGGCTCTCGTCGTTGAGGAGCTTGTTGGTCGACAGGCAGATCAGGCGGTCGTGAGCTTCGGCGTCTTCTTCGTTGGCGAAGTGTACGTCGTTTGAGGCCACGATTTTAATGTCGTGCTTGCGTGCCAGCTCTATCAGCATGGGCTCGATTTGCTTCTGGCGTTCGTATGTATCGTGGTTGGCGCGCGGTATTGTGGCTTTGTGGCGCTGCAGTTCTATATAATAGTCATCGCCGAATGTCTCCTTGAACCATGCTACCTGACGGTCCGCCTCCTCGTATTGTCCGGCCTGAAGCAGACGCGGTATCTCTCCGCCGAGGCAGGCGGAGCATACGATGAGGCCTTCGCGGTGCAGCGCAAGTTCATGCTTGTCGGTTCGCGGGTGAGAGTAGAAGCCCTCGGTCCATGCTTTTGACACAAGTTTGATGAGGTTATGATAGCCTGTCTCGTTTTTTGCCAGTACTACCAGATGTCGTCCGGTGTCTTTTTTGTCGACATGTTCGAGCAGGGATTTCTGGGCTACGTACATCTCGCAGCCGAATATCGGCTTGAATATCTTTTTCTGCAGTGAGACAATTTCAGCCTCTGCCGCAGCGACTGCTTCGCTGTCGCCTTCGGCCAGAGCTTTGTCGAGTGCCTTGCGGGCATCCTTTATAGCTCCTTTTACCTTGCCGTTCTTTTTGCTTACATAATTAAAGTATTCTTTTATGCCGAACATGTTGCCATGGTCGGTGACGGCCATGCCCGGCATGCCGTCGGCCATGGCTTTGTCGACGAGAGTGGCTATCGAGGCTACTCCGTCGAGCAATGAATATTCGGTGTGTACGTGCAGATGTACGAATTGGCTCATATATTATATAGCATATAGTAGGGGATGATGCTTGCCGCTCTCTCCCCCGGATTGAATCAGACTTCAAAGTTACTAAAAATTCAGCGCTTGCCGATGATGTGCCGCATAAAAATTCCGAAACTTTTTTGATTATTTTTTGTTGTAGTGCTTGTGTGTTCAGAAACAAATACTTAACTTTGTTCCTGCAAAACCGAAACAGCGAAATTGAAGCGCAAAAGTGTTAAATTTGTGTTAAAATCGCGAAAGGATTTGGTGGGTAAGAAAAAAGTGCCTAACTTTGCACTCGCTTTCGGGAACGACCG